>NZ_JAWSTH010000050.1:0-43257 GCF_033542075.1 Conexibacter stalactiti | reverse complement strand
CAGCACGAGGGTGGTGCCGGCCCCGGCGCCCGCGGCCGCGACGCTCGCCCGCGAGCCGGGCGCGGCCGCGGCGGGCGCGCGCGCCGGCTCCTCCACCCCGTAGACGAGCCCGGCGCGGTCGAGCGTCTCCATCACACCTCCTTGACCGGCTCGCCGATCGCGTTCTCGCCGGCCGTGAAGCCGTTCGTGATCGCCGGCCCGAGCGTGCCGCCGGCCGACCAGTAGGCCTGCCCGGCGAGCGAGGCGACGCAGTTGCCGGCGCCGTACAGCCCCGGGATCGGGCGGCCGTTGACGTGCTGGACGCGGCCGGAGGCGTCGACGACCGGGCCGCCGTTGGTGTCGAGCGTGCCGCCGCCGATCAGGATGCAGTGGTACGGCCCGCTCGGGCTGAGCGGATACATCGACGGGTTCTTGCTGTTGCCTCTGCGGCGCGGGCCGCCCCATGAGACCTGGATCGGCGTCGAGCCGCGGCCGAAGTCATCGTCGCGACCGGCGCGGGCGAAGCCGTTGAAGCGGTCGATCGTGCGCTGGAGGTTGTCGGCGAAGCCGTCGTCGAGCCGCACGTCGGGGCCGATCGCGCCGTTGACGGCGACTCTGCCGCGCAGTCTGTCGAGGCGCGTCTGCACGTTGGCGGCCAGCTCGCCGATCGTCGCGCCGCTGACCACGTACGGCGCTCTCGTGCCCGGTCTCGGGAAGGGCATGCCGTACGCCTGGTACGGGTCGTTCGCGACGGTGTCGTCGTAGACCATGAACTGCACGAGGTTGGGGTACTCCGAGCGCGTCGTGTCCCACACGAAGTGGCTCTGCGTGTGCTCGTTGTACGGCGTCTTCTCGCTCGCGACGCGGTCGCCGAAGCGGTTGACCATGATCATCGCGTCGCCCGGCGGGATCCACAGGTCGTCGACGACGCTCGAGTTCGCCAGCGCCTGCTCCAGCACGTGCTGGACGAAGAAGCCGTTGCGCATGTTCCCCAGCCGCGCGCCGAGCTGGGTCGCCATGTCGATGAAGTCGCCGGTGTTGGTCGGGACCGCGCAGCCGCCGAAGATCGGGCCCTTGAGGTAGTTCATCACCTTGCTGCGGTCCTGCGTGAAGCCGCCGGTGCCGAAGACCACGGCGCGCTTGGCGCGGTAGAGCCGGTCGCCTCTGTCGGTCTGGACCTGCACGCCGACGACCTCGCCCTTGCCGTTGGTCGCCAGCTGCACGACGTGCTGTCCGGTCAGCACTCTCACGCCCGCTCTGCGCGCGTAGGTCGCAAGACCGGTCATGAGGCTGCCGCCACCGCCGCCCTCGGCGCCGGTCGGATGGAGCGTGCGGCCATACGGCGCCTTGTTCTCCGCCAGCTCGGCGTGGTACTCGGGGTGGGTCCACTCGATCCCGTCGGTCGCCGTCTGTCCGGGGCGCAGCTCGGCGATCTGCGATCTCAGCACGCCCATTCTCTCGATCCGCTCGATCACGGCCGGCGCGAGGTCGAAGTACTTCGAGATCAGCCCGTGGCTGAACTCGCCGATGCCGAGGTCGGGCGACTGCGGATCGTAGACGCTCGGGTAGGCGAGCCGCGCCATCAGCTTGACGGCGTCGTCCTTCGGGTCTCTGACACCGTGCTCGCGGCGCATCACGTGGTTGTTGGGGATCCAGTAGGCGCCGCCGGAGCGGGCGGTCGTGCCGCCGATCGCCGGCGCCTTCTCCAGCAGCAGCACTCTCGTGCCGCCCTGCGCGGCACCGACCGCGGCCGCGAAGGCGGCACCGCCACCGCCGACGACGATCACGTCGGCCTCAGCGTCGAACGAGCGGCCGGCTGCCCGCGCCGCGCGCGGCATGCCCGCCAGCGCCGCGCCACCGGTGACCGCGCCCGCCGCGGCCAGCAGCGAACGTCGCGAGACCTTTGAACCGTGCTGCACGGCGTCGTCGCCCATCTCTCTCTCCCAACTCACACAATATTGCGCACAGACTGCGGCCGACTATCGCATATTCTGCACACGTCGTGTACGGTCTCCTCGCGCCGCGAAGCGCGTCCCGTCGACTGGAGAGAGCCGCCCATGCCGTCCCGAGCCATCCCGCTGTTCGCCGTCCTGCTCGCCTGCCTCGGGCTGACCTTCGGCCTCGCCGCCTGCGGTGGCGACGACGAGAGCACGACCGCCTCGATCGAGCTGACCGACCTGCCCGCGGATCCGCAGGGCGGCTCCGAACCGGATGCGTCCCAGCCGCCGGCGAGCAGCGACGACGACGGCGGCGCTGCGGCCGGTGACGGCGGCGATGACGACGCCGGCGCCTCGGATGGCGGCAGCGCCTCGGCCGGCGGCGGCGCGGCCGACGACGAGGGCAAGGCGATCTTCACGCAGAGCTGCGCCGGCTGCCACACGCTCGCCGATGCCGGCGCGAGCGGCTCGGTCGGCCCCAACCTCGACGACGCCAGACCGACGGTCGAGGCGGTCGCGGCGATGGTCAGAGGCGGTGGCGGCGGGATGCCGTCGTTCGGCGGCACGTTGCAGCCGGAGCAGATCGACGCCGTCGCGGCGTACGTCGCGGGCGCGGCAGGGTCCTGAGTGACGCCGTCGTCGGCGCGCGCGGGGTGGCGCCGCGCGGCACGTCGCGGCGGGCGTGTCCGCGCCTGAGCGGCCCCGGTAGATTTCCGTCGCGGGCCGCCGGCGGCCCGCGACGATGACCGACCTGCCCGATCCACCACTCGGCCCGCGCCTGCGGGAGCTGCGCCAGCGGCGCGGTCTGTCGATCAAGGCCGCCGCCGACCAGGCCGGGCTGTCGGCCTCCTTCCTCTCGCTCGTCGAGCGCGAGCAGAGCGACCTCGCGATGAACCGGCTGCTGCGTCTGCTGCAGATCTACGGCGCATCGCTGCGCGACCTCGCCGGGCCGCCGACGGCGCCCTCCGCGGTCGTCCGGCACGGCCAGGAGGCCCATGCGCACTCGCCCGGCGAGCACATCGAGGCGTTCATGCTCGTCGCCGACACCGATCGCCCGCTCGTGCCGATGGTGTGGGTCTATGAGCCGGGCGCGGCGATGAAGGAGACGGTCGCGCTCCCGACCGACCACTTCAGCCACGTGATCGCGGGCAACGTGACCGTCGAGACCGACGACGGCGCCCACGCGCTCGGGCCCGGCGACACGATCTACCTGCGCGCCGGTCGCCGCTTCCGCATCCGCAACGGCGACGACGGCACCGCGCGAATCCTCGGCTGCGGCATCGCGACGCACGCCAGCGCGCTGTTCGGATCTGGCTGAGCGGGGGCGTCAGGCGGCGACGCGGTGTGCGATCGCTTCGGCGAGCTGCGCCGCCGTCGCCTCGGCGCGCACGGTCACGTCGTGGTGGGTGAAGCGCAGCAGCGTCACGCCGCGCAGCGCCAGCCAGTTGCCCTTCTCGCGATCTCTCTGGAAGACGACGCGCGTGCCGTGGTCCTGCCAGCCGTCCAACTCCACCGCGAGCCCCGCCTCCGGCCACCACGCGTCGACCTCTCTGCCGTGCACGTGCACGTTGGTGCGTGGACGCGCCGCCCGTCGAAGCTCCGCAGTCGCTCCGCCTGCTGCACCGCCGCGGCGAGATGGTCCTTCGGCAGGGTTCCCGCGAGATCGACCAGCGTCCGCGCGACCGTCGTGACGGGAAGGCCGTCGATGCGAGTGACGTGCGCCGGCGGCAGGCTCGCGCGGTGGATGCGGATGCCGGGCTGCGTCCGCCGCTGCTGTGCCACCGTGACGTCGGTGTCGCGGTGGTTGGCGGGACGCAAGTTGTGGAGGCCGGCGGCGTCGCGGTGACTCAAGACGGCTCCCGGTCCCACCGCAAACAGCGCCGCGAGAGAGATGCCGCTCGGACGGAGGCGGCGGTGCCCGTGCTGTCGATCTGCCAGGGCGGCCAGCGCCCGATCCGGATGACCGTGAAGTTGCTGTTGCTGAGCAACAGCAACTTCACGCGCATCGGATCGGCGGGCGGGCATGGTCGGAGCCTGCCAGCGACTCCTGTGGAGGCGCTACTCCTGGTTGCGACGAGACTGCACCGCCCACCAGCCTTCGCACACCGGGGCGACGGTGGTGTCGACGAACGAGCGGTGGCGTGGGTCGGCCATGTACGCCGCGAGGGCGGCCTCGTCGGCGAAGGGGATCGTGACAGTGGCGTCTCCCGCGCGAGGGTGGTCGCCGAGCAGACCGAGGTCTGCGGCGACCGTGCCGGGTCCGGCGGCGTGCGGCGGATCGGCGGCGAAGCCGTCGAGCGCAGTGAGGAAGCGCTCGCGCGCGGCCGCGTCGGCGGGCCGGCGGAGGCGGAAGAGGACGTGGTGGTCGATCATCGGATGGCGGCCGTCGCGCGGGTCTTCGGTATGGGCGGCGGGGTCGTGGCGATGTGCGCACCGGCGACGGCATCCGGGGCCGACCAGGGCGCGCCGCGCAGCAGCTCGCTCGCGCCGTCGTCGCCGACCACCACGGGGCCGCCGGTCACCCACGTGCCCAGCGCCGCTCTGCGAACGCCGACGTGGACCGCGATCACCTGACCGACGGCGATCCGCTCGCCGAGGCCGGCGAGCAGCCGCGGGCGCTCGGGTGTCTCGAGCCCGATCCCGTGGCCGAAGTCGTACTCGCGGCTCCCGAGCAGGCCGTGGCGAGCCAGCTCGGCCTCGCCGGCCGCCACGACCGCGTCGACCGGCGTGCCTGGCGCGATCGTCGCGATGATCGCGGCGCGCGCCCGCTCGCAGGCGATCCGTGCCGCCGCGCAGCGCTGGGCGGCGAGGCCCTCCGCGTACGTGTGACAGACATGGCCGCTGCCGTCGGGCAGCTGGATCGTCAGCTCGACGCCGATCGGCCCATCGAGCGGCAGCGGCGCCCCGTGCGGCTCGGTCACGACCGCGCCGTCACCGGCCCCCACGAGGCAGAGCGCGCGCGTCGCCCCGCGCGCCCGGCAGGCGGCCTCGACGGCGGCTGCAAGGGCGAAGTCGTCGCTCCACTGGGTGCTGGACGCCCCCGCCCACAGGGCGGCGGAGCAGATCGCGGCCGCGCGCTTCAGCGCGGCGATCTCGGCGGGGCCCTTGATCGCTCGCCAGGCGTTCAGCTCGTCGTCGAGGCGCTCGTGGGCGATCCCGCAGCGGGCGAGCTCGGCAGCCACCTCGACCGGCAGCTCGTCGATCGCGACGTCGCCGGCGACGATCCCGATCGCGCGCGCGGCGAGCGGCACGACCGCGATCGGCAGCGGCGCCTCGACGCACGGCAGTCCGCTCTCGCGCGCCGCCCGCTCCAGCTCGAACGGGAAGCGCACACCGAGCGTCGCCTCACCGTCGCGGCCGATCCACAGCGCCGCCCAGTTGGTCGCGAACCCCGGCGTGTAGCCGCAGCACCACGCGACCGCCGCGCGCCGCCACGAGAAGACGAGCACCCCGTCGAGCCCGCGCGCCGCCGCCAGTGCCGACAGCCGCCTGCGGCGGGCGGGGAAGTCGATCACGACACCCCTTCCTCCGCGCTCGTCCGGCTCCACACCCGCCGCGCCGGATCAGCCAGCAGAGCCGCGTGCGCGTCGGCGATCATCGCGCGCACGCTCAGCTCCGGCACCGTCAGCCCGAGCGACTCCAGCCGCGCGAGGTCGAGCACGTAGGAGTCGTTCGGGAACGGGAAGACGCAGTTCGCCGCGTCGAAGACGGCGGAGCCGTCGCCGGTCGGGCCGCCGCCGACCGCGCGGGTGCGCGCCGCGACGCCGGCGACCGACGCGCACAGCTCGACGAAGCCCGCGAGCGAGACCAGCTCGCGCGTCGCGACGTTGAGCGGGACGAAGCCGGGCGCCGCCGGCCGCTCCGCCAGCGCGACCGCGACCGCGCCGACCTGCGCGACGTGGACGAACTGGATCAGCGCCGCGCCGCCGCCGGGCAGCAGCAGCTCGGCGCCGTCGAGCAGGCGGTTGAGCACGAACTCCTCGCGCGGGGCGTAGTTGCGCGGGCCGAGCACGTACGGCAGCCGCAGCGCCCACGTCACACGCCCGTCGCCGGCGCGCAGCGAGCGCAGCGCCCGTTCGCAGGCGAGCTTCTCGGCCGCGTAGGCGCCCCACAGCGGCGCCGGCCCCTCCGGGCCGTCCTCGCGCCACGGGAAGGTCGGCTGCGGCGCGTACACCGCGCCGGTCGAGACGTGCACGAAGCGCGGCACGCCCGGCAGCGTCCGCGCGAGCGCGCGCGTCTGCTCCTCGCTGTACGCCGACAGGTCGACGACGGCGTCGAAGGCGTCGGCGCGGGCGGCCAGCGCGGCGAGCGTCGCGGGGTCGGAGCGGTCGCCGAGCACCTCGGCAACCGGCGCCGAGAAGTCGGCCGCGTGGCTGCCGCGGTGGACGACCGTGACGCGGTGGCCGCGGACGAGCGCGGCCTCGACGACCGCGCGGCCCATGAAGCGGGTGCCGCCCATCACGAGCAGGTCGAGCTGGGCGGCGGGCGTCATCGCGCGGCGCTCCGGCGACCGCCGATCCGCAGCGGGCTCACGCCGGCACCGCGACCGTCTCGCGCAGCGCCGCCGCGATCTGCTCCGCGCCCGGCACCAACGCTCTCTGCAGCACCGGCGCCGCCGGGATGCGCGAGTCGGGCAGGCCGACGCGCACGATCGGCGCCTCCAGCGACCACAGCGCCTCGTTCGCGATCCGCGCCGCGACCTCGGCGCCGAAGCCGCCGCTGACGTTCGCCTCGTGGGCGATCACCAGCCGGCCGGTCTTCTCGACGCTCGCCGTCACCGTCGCGGTGTCGAACGGCGCCAGCCAGCGCGCGTCGATCAGCTCGACGGAGACGCCCTCGTCGGCGAGCTGCTCCGCCGCCGACACAGCCGCGCCGAGCATCGCGCCCCACGTCACGAGCGTCACGTCCTCCCCCGCGCGCCGCACGCGCGCGCCACCGACCGGCTCAATCGGGCCGTCGACCGACACCGGGGCTCTCGGGCCGAAGTACAGCGAGCGGTGCTCGATCACGACCGCGGGATCGTCGGCGGCGATCGCCGAGAGCAGCATGTCGTAGGCGTCCTGCGGCGTCGCCGGAAGGCCGACGATCAGCCCCGGCACGTGCGCGAAGATCGCCTCCAGCGACTGCGAGTGCTGGGCGCAGGAGCCGGCCAGCACGCCCTGCTGCGTGCGCACGGTCAGCGGCGCCGTCAGCTCGCCCTGCGAGACGTAGCGGACGTTCGCCGCCTGGTTGACGATCTGGTCGAGCGCGACGAGGAAGAAGTCGACCCACATGATCTCGACGATCGGGCGGCGGCCGCGCACCGCGGCGCCGATCGCGCCGCCGAGGATCGCGGCCTCGGAGATCGGCGTGTCGAAGACCCGCTCGCCGAAGCGGTCGCGCAGCCCCTTGGAGGCGGTGAAGACGCCGCCGGGAATCGCGAAGTCCTCGCCGAAGGCGATCGCCTCGGGGAACTCGTCCATCGCGCGATGGAGCGCGGCGTTGACGGCGGAGACGTAGTTCAGCTCAGGCATGGAGGTGCTCCCGCACGGTCGTGGTGTCGGCCGGCTCGGCGGCGAGCGCGGCGGCGGCGGCGGCGTCGATCTCGGCCTCGACGGACGTGACCAGCTCCTCGAGCGAGTCCGCGGACATGCCGCCGTCCAGCAGCGCGGCGCGCGCCACCACCAACGGCTCGCGCTCGCGCGCGGCGGCGACCTCGCCCTCCTGGCGATAGGCCTCGCCATCGCCGATGTAGTGGCCGACGAGCCGCTCGGTCATCGTCTCGACGACCGTCGGCCCCTCCCCCGCGCGCGCCCGCGCGGCCGCCTCGGCGACAGCGTCACGAACGGCGAGAGGATCGTTGCCGTCGACGCGCACGCCGGGGATCCCGTACGCGGCGGCGCGCTTCCACAGCTCGTCGTCGCGGACCATGTCCTTCGTCGGCGTCAGCTCGGAGTATCTGTTGTTCTCGATCACGAAGATCACGCCGAGGTCGAAGGCGGCGGCGAAGTTGAGCGCCTCGTGGACCGATCCCTGGTTCATCGCCCCCTCGCCGAAGGCGGTCAGCGCGATCGCGCCGGAGCCGTCGTATCTGGCCGCCAGCGCGGCGCCGGCGGCGATCGGCGCGCCGCCGCCGACGATCGAGTTCTCGCCGTAGAAGCCGTAGCTCGGCGCGGAGAAGTAGGCCGAGCCGCCGCGGCCGCCGTTGACGCCGGTGCGCTTGCCGAGCAGCTCGCCGAAGAGCGCCTCCGCCGGCACGCCGCAGGCGAGCGCCCAGCCGTGGCCGCGGTAGGTCGAGAAGAGCGCGTCACGCTCCTCGAGCGCCGCGCGCGCGCCGACCGGGATCGCCTCCTGGCCGATGCAGAGGTGGACCGAGCCGATCACCTCGCCGGCGTGACGCATCTTCTCGATCCGCTCCTCGAAGCGGCGGATCCGCAGCATCGCCGCGAACTGGCCGGCGAGCGCGGCGCCGGCCGGACCGGCGGGCGCGGCCGCGGGGGTGGTCGTGGTGGTGGGGGTCATCAGACGAGCGCTCCGTCATCGGTGGTGTGCGGTGAGAGGGGCCGCTGCCACGCCGCCAGCGCGGCGTCGCAG
This sequence comes from Conexibacter stalactiti, assembly GCF_033542075.1. Lineage (NCBI taxonomy): Bacteria > Bacillati > Actinomycetota > Thermoleophilia > Solirubrobacterales > Conexibacteraceae > Conexibacter > Conexibacter stalactiti. The sequence goes on along the minus strand of NZ_JAWSTH010000050.1, from coordinate 34,768 downwards.
ACGGCGTCGGGGTCGCCGACGTAGTCGGCCGGCGCGATCGGCGCCGCCAGCGCCGCGTCGAGCCCGGCGGCGCTGACGTGCTCGGCCAGCACGGCGGCGAGCGGCCGGTCCTCGGCCGCCGACTGCTGCGCGGCGGCGTAGACGAGGTCGTGCGCGCGCTCGCGACCGACCTGCGGCGCCATCGCGATCATGTGCGCCTCGGCCATCACGCGGCCGTCGGTCGCGCCGAGGTTGCGCAGCATCCGCTGCGGGTCGACGCGCAGCTCGGCGGCGACCTCGTGCGCGGTCGCCAGGGCGCCCGCGGCGAGCACGGCGACCTGCGGCAGCACCTGCCACTCGATCTGCCACTCGCCGGCGGCGCGCTCATGGCCGGACTCCATCGCGCGGTAGAGCGCGGCGGAGAGCGCGGCGGCGCTGGCTGACATCCCGATCACGGCCTCGGAGCCGATCGGGTTCGCCTTCTGCGGCATCGTCGAGGAGGCGCCGCGGTGGTGGCCGGCCGCCTCGGCGACCTCCTGCACCTCGGTGCGCGAGAGGTCGATCACCTCACGCGCGAAGCGGGCGGCGGTCGCGGCCAGCATCGCGGCGACCGCGCCGAACTCCGCCAGGCCGTCGCGCGCGACGTGCCACGGCACGCCCGCGTCGACCAGCCCGAGCCGCTCGGCGAGCCCTTCGCGGATCGCGTCGCGCTCGCTGCCGAGCGCGGCGTTGGTGCCGCCGGCGCCGGCGAGTGAGACGACCGCGACGCGCGGCAGCAGTGCGGCCAGCCGCTCGCGGTGGCGGGCCAGCTCGGCGACGTAGCCGGCGAGCTTGGCGCCGAAGGTCGTCGGGACGGCGTGCTGCGCGTGCGTGCGACCGGCCATCGTCGAGTGGCGATGGGCCTGCATGTGGCCGACGAGCGCGTCGCCGAAGGCGTCGCAGAGCCGCTCCAGCCGCGCGACCGCCTCGGCGAGCTGCAATGCCAGGCCGCTGTCCATGATGTCCTGCGTCGTGGCGCCGTAGTGGACGCGGCCCGCGGCGCCGTCGGGCAGCGCGCCGGTCAGCTGGCGCACGAGCGGGAAGATCGGGTAGCCGACGTTGCGCGCCTCGTGCCACAGCGCGTCGAGGTCGACGAGGTCGGCGTCCGCGGCAGCGCCGGCGATCTGCTCGGCCTGCTGCGGCGAGAGCACGCCGACCTCGGCCTGCGCGGCGGCGAGCGCCGCCTCGACGCGCAGCCACGAGCGCACAGTCGCGCGCTCGGAGAAGATCGCCGCCATCTCCGGGTCGCCGTAGAGCCGCTCCAGCAGCAGGAACGGGGAGGTCGTGCTCATGCCGTCACCTCGGCCCGCGACGGCGCCTGCACCAGCTCGACGGTGATCCCGTCCGGATCGCGTACGTAGACGGTCCGCCCGCCTCTGTTGATCCCGGCGACGATCTCGACCGGTTCGGAGACCGGCGTGCCGCCGGCGGCGACCATCCGCGCGACGATCTCGTCGAGCGCGTCGGTCTCGAAGGCGATGTGGCCGCTGCCGGTGGCGTTGGTGCCCGGCGCGATCGTCTCGCCGCGCGGCCGTACGTACTCGCACAGCTCCAGCACGTGGCCGGAGCGGCCGGGCTGACCGCCCGGGAGCGCGAACTGCGCGACGCGCAGCCGCGCGTCCGGGTACCCGATGAACGTCGAGGTGTACGCGTTCTCCTGCTCCTGACGGTGGCGCAGCTCGAGGCCGACAGCCTCCGTGTAGAAGGCGATCGAGCGCTCGATGTCGCTGACGGTGAAGCCGGCGTGCCAGACGGAGTTGATGGTCATCGGGAGGGTGCTCCTTGGTGGGCTGTCGGTGAGGCGTCCAGCAGCTCGGCGGCGCGCCTGGCGGCCGTCGTGAGCCCGGTCGAGAGGTCTTCGCCGTGCCAGATGGCAGCTTCGGCCATCTCGCTGAGCACGGTCGTGAGCGCCGGCAGACGGGGCGTGCGCGGCATCGTGACGGCGCCGCGGTGCGCCTCCTCCAGGACGGCGTAGTAGGGCGCGAGCGCCTGCACGGAGGGGTCGGCCCAGCTGTCGCGGCGGGTCGCGGTCGCGCCCTCCTCGGCGGTGATCAGGTCCATCCGCGCGCTCGCGACGTGGCGCGCGACGGCGCGCGCGAGCGGCAGGTCGCGGCTGCCGGCGCCGACGACGAGCACCCAGTAGACGTTGAGCGCGCGACCGGGCGGCGGGGCGCAGGCGACGAGGTCGCGGGTCGGCGAGCCGGGCGCCTGCGCGAGCGCGGCGAAGCCTGCCCAGTTGACCATCAGCGCGCCGTCGCCGGCGGCGAAGCGGGCGCCGGAGGCGACGCTGTCCCAGCCGCGCGCGGCCGGGTCGACGACGCCGTGGACGTGCCACAGGTCGTGCAGGAAGCGCAGCGCCTCGCGGCCGGCGTCGCCGGCGAAGGCGGGGCGGCCGTCGGCGTCGAGCAGCTCGCCGCCGCGAGCGGCCAGCTGAGCGACGAAGTCGTAGACGTCGTTGTGGCCGTCGGAGGCGCCGGCGAGGACGGTGCCGTAGCGGCCGGCGGCCGGCTCGCTGAGCCAGCGGGCGGCAGCGAGGAAGCCCTCCCAGTCGCGCGGCGGCTCGATCCCGGCGCGCTCCAGCAGGTCGCGGCGGTAGAGCAGCATCGTCGGCCCGTCGTGGTAGGCGGCGCCGTAGACCTCGCCGTCGGCGTCGGTCTGCAGGCCGCGCAGCGACGGCGTCCACGCCCGCTCCCAGTCGTCGGGCAGCGCGTCGGCGAGCGGCGCGACGTGGCCGTCGGCGATCAGCTCGGGCAGCCAGTCGGTCGGCACGAGCGCGAGGTCGAGGCGGCCGTCGCGCAGCGCGCCGTCGTCGAGCAGCAGCGCGCGCAGCTCGCCAAGCGGCAGCCACTGATCCTCCAGCAGCGGCGGCGCGGCAGCGCCGTCCTCGAACGCGGCGACCTGGCGGCGCAGGGCACGCGCGAACGGGTCGAAGCGGCGGCCGGCGACGTGCAGCGGGCGAGCGGACATCAGTCGAACTCCAGCCCGCCGCAGACGTTGAGCGCCTGGCCGGTGACGTAGGCGGCGGCGTCGGAGAGCAGGAACAGGACCGCGCCGGCGATCTCGTCCGGCGTGCCGAGCCGCTTCAGCGCCATCCTGTCGGTCAGCGCGTCGAGGTATCTCTGCCCGGCGCCGGCGCCGAACTCGCGGTCGAGCCCCTCGATCCGCTCCTCCCACATGCGCGTCATGATCACGCCGGGGCAGATCGCGTTGGCGCGCACGCGGGCCGGGCCGAAGGCGAGCGCGGCCGAGCGCGCGAGCGAGATCACGGCCGCCTTGGAGGCGGCGTAGTGGGGCGCGTCGCCGCGGCCGCCGCGACCGGCGACCGACGAGAACAGCACCAGCGAGCCGCCGCGGCCGGCCGTCTCCAGCGCCGCGCCGGCCTCCTGCACGAGGTCGAACATCGCGGTCGCGTTGACGTTCATGACCGCGTCCCACTCCTCGCGCGGCAGCTCCGCGAACGGCCGCGTGCCGGAGATCCCGGCGCACGCGACGAGCCCGTCGAAGCCGCCGTCGGCGACCGTGTCGGCGACCAGCGCGGTCGTCGACGCGCGCTCGCCGAGCGTCGCCGGGCGCGCGACCACCTCGGCCCCGGCGGCGCTCAGCTCGGCCGTCGCGGCGTCGAGCGCGTCGCCCGGCAGGTCGGACAGCACGACGCGCGCGCCGGCCGCCGCGACCGTCGCGGCGGTCGCACGGCCGAGGCCGGCAGCGGCGCCCGTGACGATCACGGTCCGTCCCTCCAGGCAGCGCCCGAACGGCGATGCCGGCTGCTCAGCCATGGAGCGCCTCCGCGCGGGCGGGCGGGGTGGCCGTGGACGTCGCGGCCGGGCCGGCGGGGGTCGAGGCGCCGTCCTCTGGCGGCTCCGGCGCGCTGCCGGCGCGCGCCTTGCGGCGGCTGGCGACGGTGTAGACGCCGGCGGCGACGATCAGCACCACGCCCTCGATCAGGTCCTGGTAGTTGGCACCGAGGTTGAGGACGTTGAAGCCGTTGGCGATCGTGAACAGGAAGAGCGCGCCGACGACCGACGTGATGACGCTGCCGGAGCCGCCGAACAGCGACGTGCCGCCGAGGATCGCCGCGGCGATCACGGTCAGCTCGAGGCCGTTGAGCGCGGTCGGGTTGGTCGCGCCGAGCTTCGCGCCGTAGAGCACGCCGACGACGCCGGCGGCGGCGCCCGTCAGCACGAACGGGACGACCTTGTAGCGCGCGACGTTGATGCCCGAGAGGCGCGCCGCCTCCATGTTCGCGCCGGTCGCGTAGAGGCGCCGGCCGACGACGGTGAAGCGCAGCACCGCCCACGTCATCAGCGTGATCGCGGCCATGTACCAGACCGGCTTCGCGTAGCGGAAGCCCATGTCGCCGGCGAAGCCCGCGATCGCCAGGATCGCGCCGCCGCCGCCGAGCACCGCCAGGCGCCGGCCGCGATGGCCCGCGGCGAAGGCCGCGCCGGCCGCCAGCAGCGCCAGCACGCCGAGGATCACCGGCACGTTGACGGTCCAGAAGCCGGACTCGATTGACTGCAGCGCGGTGCGCGCGTCGGAGCTCTCGGCGGTGATCGTGCGGCCGTCGGTGAGGATCAGCACGACGCCGCGCAAGGCGGTCATCGTGCCGAGCGTGACGATGAAGGCGTTGATGCCGAGCACCTGCACGATCAGGCCGTTGACGAGGCCGGCGGCGGCGGCCGCGCCGATCGCCAGCAGGACCGCGACGACGACGCCGCGCTCGTCGATCACGCTCAGCGAGATCGCCGCGGCGAGCGCACCGATCGAGCCGACCGAGAGGTCGAAGTTGCCGCTCACCAGGACGACCGTCATGAAGACCGCGAGGATCCCGACGAGCGACGCCTGGTCGAGGATGTTGGCGACGTTGTCGCCGCCGAGGTAGTTGGGGCGGCCGGTCGCGGCGCTGACGATCGTCAGCACGACCACGAGCAGGATCAGCGCGTAGACGATCCCGAGGTCACGCACCCGCAGCAGGTCGAGCACCCCGCGTCGCTGCTTGTCACGCTGCATGCTGCATCTCCTTCTCCAGTCCGCTGGCCAGACCGACCAGCTCGTGATCGGAGGTGGCGCCCGAGGCACGCTCGGCCACCACTCTCCCCCGCCGCAGCACCAGCACGCGGTGCGAGACGGCCAGCAGCTCCGAGAACTCCGAGTCGGCGACGAGCACCGCCGCGCCGCTGCGCGCCAGCTCCCGCACCAGCTCGACGATGTCGGCCTTGGCGCCGATGTCGATGCCGGAGCCGGGCTCGTCGAGCAGGAAGACCCGCGCGCCGCTGTACATCCACTTCGCGAAGACGACCTTCTGCGCGTTGCCGCCGCTCAGCTCGCCGACGAGCGCGTCGGGGCCGGGAGCCTTGATCTTCAGCGCTCTGATCGCGTCGCGGGCGCGCTCGCGCTCGCGCTCGGAGTCGGGCAGCGCGCGACCGCGCGAGAGCGTCGGCAGGTCGGTGATCGAGGCGTTGCGCCAGATCTCGAAATCGGGGAAGAGCGCCTGCTTGCCGCGGTCCTCCGGCACGAGCGCGAGCCCGGCGGCGACGGCGGCGCGGGGCGAGCGCGACAGCTCTCTGCCCTCCATGCGGACCGTTCCGCGCGCGTCGGGATCGGCGCCGAAGATCGCGTGCAGCAGCTCCGAGCGGCCGGAGCCGAGCAGGCCGGCGATGCCGACGATCTCGCCGGCGCGCAGTCTCAGCGAGACGCCCTGCAGGCGGTCGCCGGAGCGCAGGTCCTCGACCTCCAGCAGCAGCGGCGCGTCGGCCGGCGGCAGGTCGATCTCCTGCTGCTCGACGCGCAGCAGCTCGCGGCCGACGATCGAGCGCACGAGCGCGTCCTCGGTGAGGTCGTCGGTCACGTCGTCGGCGACGACGCGGCCATCGCGCAGGACGGTGACGCGATCGGTCAGGTCGAGGATCTCGTCGAGGAAGTGGGTGACGTAGAGGACGGCGGTGCCGCTCTTGGAGAGGCGGCGGACGGCCTCGAAGACGACCTCGCGCTCGCCGCGCGCCAGCGACGCGGTCGGCTCGTCGAGCACGAGCAGTCTCGCGCCCTGCGCGATCCCCTGGAGGATCGCGACCATCTGGCGCTGCCCGATCGACAGCTCCTCGACGGTCGCGTGCGGGTCGATCGCGTAGCCGATCCGCTCCAGCAGCTGCGCCAGCTCGCGTTCCAACTTGACGCTCGAACGGCGCCAGCCGGTGCGGCCGAGGAAGACGTTCTCGATCACCGTCAGCGTGTGTGCGAGCGGGATGTGCTGGTAGACGGTCGCGACGCCGGCCGCCTGCGCGTCGGCGGGGACGGCCCACGCCTGCGACGCGCCCTCCCACTCGATCGCGCCGTCGGTCGCCGGCACCGCGCCGGAGAGGACCTTGATGAGGGTCGACTTGCCGGCGCCGTTGGCGCCGACGAGGCCGACCACCTCCCCGGCGCCGACCCGCAGGTCGACGCCGGAGAGTGCGACGGTTCCGCTCGGATAGACCTTGCGGACGCCGCGCATGCTCAGCAGCAGCGGGCTGTGCTCACCACTGGGCATTGCATTCGCTCGCGTTGGCTCTGGTCGTCGCCGGCGTCTCGTAGCTGACGAACTCGGCCTCGACCGGTCTGTCGCCGGTCAGGTCGCCGACGATCGTCTCGAGCGCCACTCTGCCGAGCTCCTCCGGCAGGTAGCAGACGGTGCCGGCCATCTCGCCGGCCTCGACCGCGTTCATGCCGAGTCTGGAGCCGCCGACGCCGACGACCTTGACGTCGCGGTTGGCCTGTCCGACCGCCTTCGTGCAGCCGACGGCCATGTCGTCGGAGTGCGAGTAGACCAGTCTCAGGTTCGGGTGTGCGGCGAGCATGTTCTGACAGACCGCCTCGCCCTTGTCGGGCAGCCAGTCGCCCGGCTGCGACGCGACGGTTCTGAAGCTTCTGCCCGATCTGGCGAGGACCTCATCGAAGCCGACCTGGCGCAGCTTGCTCTCGGCGAAGCCGGCGGCGCCTTCGAGGATCGCGATCTCGCCGCCGTCGGGCAGCTCTCTGATGACGATCTCGGCGGCCTTCTCGCCGGAGGCGACCTCGTCCTGCGTCACGAGCGCGGCCAGTCTCGGGTAGACGTCCTTCAACTCGCGCTCGCTCGGATCGCCGACCTGCGAGGCGACGGCGACGACGGGGATACCCTCGGCGTCGGCCGCGTCGACGAGCCCCTGCGCGATGCCGGAGTCGACCGGCAGCAGCAGGATCCCGTCCGGTCTCTGCGCGATCAGGTCCTGCATGTCGTTGGCCTGCTTGTCGGGATCGCTCTTGCCGTCGAGCTCGACGATTCTGATCCCCTGCTCCTCGGCCGCGGCCTTGATGCCGCGGCTGATCGCGGCCGGGAAGGGCGCGGCGAGGCCGAGGTTGGAGACGCCGATCGTCAGATCGCCTGCGGACTTCGCCGCCTGCGTGCTGCCGCCGTCGTCGTCGCTCCCGCCCTCCGAGGCGCCGCAGCCGGCGCCCGCGATGGCGAGCGCGACGGTTGCAAGCGCGATCCCGGTTCTCCGGGAGACCTGGTGCATCTTCATCGACCCTTCTCCTCCTGGTGAGTCAATCGATTGACCCGCATCGCTATCTCTCCTCCGAAACCACATTTCCGGGGGCCCCTACGAACTCGCTGCCGGCGGAGCGGTCGAGGCGCGCTCGACCAGCTCCAACTCGCCGTCGACGACCTCCTCGATCGGCGCATCGGGCGCCGTCGAGGCCAGCAGTTCGATCGCGCGCGCGCCGAGTCGTTCCAGCGGCGTGCGCACCGTCGTCAGCGCCGGCCGCAACACTGCGGCCAGTGGCAGGTCGTGGACAGCCACGACCGACAGCTCTTCCGGCACCCGCACGCCGGCCTCCGCGGCCGCCGACAAGGTGCCGATCGCGGCCGCGACGTTGGCGACGAGCACCGCGGTCGGGCGCTCGGCGCGCGCCAGCAGCTCGCGCGTCGCGCGCGCGCCGCCCTCCGGCGTGTAGTCGGAGACGACGACGGCGCGCGCCGGCGTCGCCAGCCCGGCCGCTCTCATCGCCGTTCTCCAGCCGCGCATGCGGCGGCGTGCCGTGTCGGCGTCTCTCGGCCCGGCGACGTGCGCGATCCGCTCGTGGCCGAGGCCGATCAGGTGACGAACGGCCAGGCCGGCCGCCTCCTCGTCGTCGAGCACGACCCAGCGGCGCGCTCTCGGCAGCCTGCGGTTGACCAGCAGCCACGGGATCCCGCGGCGGTCGAGCTCGTCGAGCTGCGCGCGGTCGGTGTGGTCGCCGGCCAGCAGCAGGCCGTCGACGCGGCCGCGGCCGATCACGTCGAGGTGGTGGGCGGCCTGCTCGGCGCCGGCACCGACGCTGCCGGTCATCAGCACGCAGTCGCGCGCGATCGCGGCCGACTCGGCGCCCTGGATGATCGAGGCGTAGACGGGGTTGCCGAAGTCGGGGATCAGCAGGCCGTAGGTGTCGGCGCGGCGCGTGCGCAGGCTGCGCGCGAGGGCGTTGGGGCGGTAGTCGAGCGCCCGCACCGCTTCGAGCACGCGCTCGCGCGTCTCCTCGCGGATGTTCAGGCGCGGGTCGTCTCTGAGCACGCGCGAGACGACCGAGCGGTCGACCCCGGCGCGCGTGGCGACGTCGAGCAGCGTGACCGCCTTGGTCGCCTGCGCGGGCGTCTTCGTCGTCTTCGTCGTCGCCGTCGTCGTCGCTCGCGCGGGCGTCTTCGTCTCGGTGGGCGGGGTCACGCCGCCACCCTCTCATAGGACGGCCGCTCGACCTCGCGGTTCTCGGCCGAGCGGTAGAGCGCCTCGACGACGGCGAGCGTCTTGAGGTTGTCGGCACCCGCGGTGCGCGGGGCGGGACCACCGGCCGCGGCGAGCATCAGCGAGCCGATCGGACCGGCGAAGGCGTCGGGGATCCAGCGCTGCGTGACCGGGTACGGCAGCCAGCCGTCGGTCGGCAGCGTGCGGCTGAAGACCTCGACCGTGTCAGGGCGGCCGTGCGGGTAGTCGTACAGCAGGCCGAAGGTGCCGCGGATCGAGCCCTCGGCGCCGTCGATGCGGAAGCGCGCGTGGTGATCGCCGGCGATGTTCTCGTGGTTGGAGTGGACGACGGCGAGGCGGTCGCCCGGGAAGGTCAGCGTCGCCACCGTGCGCGTCTCGCCGCGGGCGCTTTGGCCGGGCCGGCGGGAGAGCACGCAGTGGACCTGGTCGGGATCGCCGAAGAGGTCGCGGATCGCGTCGATGTAGTGGATCGAGTGGAACATGATCTCCAGCCGCGGCGTCTCCATCAGCCACGACCAGGCGCTCCAGTCGGTCGCGATGTCGACGTCGATCGAGATCGCGGTCGGCGTGCCGATCCAGCCGGCCTCGATCATCGCGCGAGCGGCCGCGACGCCCTCGTCGAAGCGCAGCTGCTGATTGACGGCGAGCTGCACGCCGGCTTGTTCGGCCGCCACGACCAGCTCAGCCGCCTCTGCGAGCGTCGGCGCGAGCGGCTTCTGGCAGAGGACGTGCTTGCCGGCGGCGATCGCGGCCTTTGCGATCTCGACCTGCGCGCTGGCAACGACGGCGATGTCGACGACTTCGACGGCGGGATCGGCGAGGAGGGTCTCGAGGTCGTCCACGACAGGGACGCCGTGGCGGGCGCCGACCTCGCGGGCGCGCTCATGGTCGCGGTCGTGGATGCCGTGGATCGTGAGACCCGCTCTGCGGTAGGCCGGCAGGTGGGCGGCGTCGACGATCGCGCCGGCGCCGACGATGCCGACGCCGAGGCGCCGCTCGGCGGGGATCGAGAGGTCGCAGGCGACGGCGACCGGTTCGAGCTGGTGGAGCATGGTCGGCTAGGCCCCCGCTCCGGTCGTTGCGCTCTCCGGCGCGGCGGCATCGGGTTCGGCCGCGCCGGGCGCGGCGGGCGCGGCGGCCGCGACCTCCGCGACCGTGCCGCGCAGCCGCAAGCCGTAGAAGCTCTGCGCCGTCCCGCCCCAGATCGCCGCCTGCTGCGCCGCCGGGAGGCCCGCGAGCAGCCGCTCGGTCTCGCGCACGACGTCGGCGTACTCGCCGGCGAGCCGCGCGATCGGCCAGTCGCCGCCGAACATCAGGCGGCCGGCGCCGAAGCAGTCGAGCGCGTGGTCGACGTAGCGCTCCAGCGCCGCCGCGTTCCACGTCGCCGGGTCGGCGGCGGTGTTGAGGCCGCTGACCTTCGCGCAGACGCCCGGGACGGCGGCGGCCTCGGCCAGCAGCGACGCCCACGGCTCCCAGCCGCGGTCGGCGATCGGCGGCTTGGCGAGGTGGTCGACCACGATCCGCAGGCCGGGCACCTGCTCGGCGACCCGCGGCACGAGCGCGAGGTGCTCGGGCAGCACGGCGACGACGTCGAAGGGGATGTCATGCGCGGCGAGCACGCCGAGCGACTCGAGCACCTGCGGCCGCAGCAGCCAGCCGCTGTCGGGCTCGTCGTGGATCAGGTGGCGCATGCCGACGAGCAGCGGCTCCTGCGCCCAGGCGCGCGCGCCGGCCTCGGTCGCGGTCGGGTCGAGCAGGTCGAGCCAGCCGACGACGCCGGCGATCCACTCGTGCTCGCGAGCGTGGGCGAGCATCGCGGCGGTGTCCTCGTGATGGTCCTCCGCCTGCACGAGCACGGTCGCGTCGATGCCGGCGGCGACCAGCTGGGGGAACAGCTCGGCGGGCTCGTAGGAGCGGTTGACCGGAGCCGGCAGCGCCGCCAGCGTCGGGTAGCCTCCCGTCTCGATCTCCCAGACGTGCTGATGCGCGTCGATCCTCACCACCGGTCTCTCCTCCGATCGAATCCGCCGGGGAGAGTAACACAAGACAATCGTTTGTCTAGGTCAATCGGTTGACTGGCGTGTCTCCGCGCTGCTGCCCGCCCTCCGGCGACGCCGCCGGCGCCGGCTCCTCGCGCCTTCGCTGCCCCGGCCAACGACCGCTGCGAGGGTGAGCCGGCGGGGGAGCGCTCGGACTCCGCCGCTCTCTACCCCGCCCGCCAACCGCGCGCCCGACCTCTTCACGCCGCCCGGTGCTCGCGGTTTGCCAGCGCTTCGGCGAGCTGAGCCGCGACGCGCTCGGGGCGGCGCATCACGTCGTCGTGAGTGAAGCGCAGGAGGGTGATGCCGCGCAGCGCCAGCCAGTTGCCCTTCTCGCGATCTCTTTGGAAGACCACGCGGGTACCATGATCGCGCCAGCCGTCGGCCTCGACCGCCAGCCGCGCCCGCGGCCACCAGGCGTCGACCTCTCTGCCGTGGACATGGAGGTTGGTGCGCGGACGCGGCAGGCCGTACCGGTCGACGAGCGCGAGGAAGCGGATCTCGAGCGTCGAGCGGGTCAGCTGCGTCTCGATCCCGCGCAGCTCGGCCAGCAGTGCGGTCAGCGCGGCGTGTCCGGTGCCGTGACGGTTGCGCGTCCGGGCCAGCGCGCGCTCGACCGCCCGCCCGTCGAAGCTCCGCAGCCGCTCTGCCTGCTGCACCGCCTTCGCGAGATGGTCCTTCGGGACGACGCAGGCGAGGTCAACCAGCGTCCGCGCCACCGTCGTGACGGGGAGGCCGTCGATGCGAGTGACCTCGTCGGGCGGGAGGATGGCACGGTGGATGCGGATGCCGTCGATCGGCGCCCGCTTGGCGTCGATCGTGACCTCCGAGTCGCGATGGTTGGCCGGGCGCAGCTGATGGAGGCCCGCCGCGTCGCGGTGACTCAGCACGGCACCGCGTCCCACCGCCAACAGCGCCGCGAGGGAGGTGCCCTGCGGACGGAGCCGGCGGTGACCAACGGCGTAGACGCCCCGGTGGATTCTGATCAGCGAGCCGCGCTCCAAGCGGGTGCGGATCATCGCCGGCGTCAGTCCCGCTGCAGTGATTTGCCGCCGAGATACAACACCGTGCTGGCGGTCTGCCAGGTCACGAAGCGCGGCGTCGGGAACAGCGGTCGATTGCTGTTGTCTATCAACAGCAATCGACCGGTGTTCGGGGGCTCGGCCGGTCATGGCGCCGAGCATCACAGTCCCGTTGCGAACGGCGCAAGCGCCGATTCGCAACGAAACTGTGGAGAGACTGCTACGCCGGCGTGGCGACGCCGTCGAGGTAGAGGTCGCCCTTGTCGGCGGCCTCGACCAGCGACGCCGGCGGGTTGAAGCGGTCGCCGTACTTGGCGGCCAGCTCGCGCGAGCGGGCGACGAAGCCGGCGACGCCGCCTTCGTAGCCGTTGATGTACTGCAGCACGCCGCCCGACCAGGCCGGGAAGCCGATGCCGAAGATCGAGCCGATGTTCGCGTCGGCGACCGACTCGATCACGCCCTCGTCACGGCACTTCACGGTCTCGATCGCCTCGATGAACATCATCCGCTCCTCGAGGTCTCTCAGCGAGATCGAGGAGGGGTCGGCGACCGGCGGGAAGGCGTCCTTCAAGCCCTCCCAGATGCCCGTGCGCTTGCCGTCGGCGTAGGAGTAGAAGCCCTTGCCCTCCAGCTTGCCGGGGCGGTCGAACTCGTCGAGCATGCGGTCGATCACGATCTCGGAGGGATGCTCGTCCCAGCCGCTGCCGACCGCGTCGCCGGCTGCCTTCGCGGCGTTGCGGATCTTGCGCATCAGCTTCAGGTTCAGCTCGTCGGACAGCTGCAGCACCGGCGCGGGGTAGCCGGCCTGCGAGGAGGCCTGCTCGATCGTCGGAGCGGGGATCCCCTCCGTCAGCATCGAGATGCCCTCGTTGATGAACGTGCCGATCACGCGCGAGGTGAAGAAGCCGCGCGAGTCGTTGACGACGATCGGGGTCTTCTTGATCTGCTTCGCGACGTCGAGCGCGCGATAGAGCGTCTCGTCGCTCGTCGCCTCGCCCTTGATGATCTCCAGCAGCGGCATCTTGTCGACCGGCGAGAAGAAGTGCAGGCCGATGAAGTCGTTCGGCCGCGAGACGCCCTCGGCGAGCTGCGTGATCGGCAGCGTCGAGGTGTTGGAGCCCAGCAGCGCGCCCTCGGCGAGGAACGGCTCGATCTCCGCGAACACTCTCGCCTTCACGGCCGGATCCTCGAAGACGGCCTCGATCACGAGGTCGGCGCCGGCCGCGGCCGAGGGGTCGGTCGTCGGCGTGATCAGCGCCAGCAGCGCGTCGGCCTTCTCCTGCGTCGAGCGACCGCGCGAGACGGCCTTGTCGAGCAGTCTCTTCGAGTAGTCCTTGCCGCGCTCGGCAGCCGCCTGGTCGACGTCCTTGAGCACGACCTCGATGCCGGCCTTCGCGCAGACGTACGCGATCGCGGCGCCCATCATGCCTGCGCCGAGCACGACGACCCTCTTCGAGCGGAACGGCTCGATCTCGGCCGGACGGCCGCGGTCGCCGTTGACCTGCTGGAGGTCGAAGAAGAACGCCTGGATCATGTTCTTCGCGACCTGGCCGGTGGCGAGCTTGACGAAGTAGCGGCCCTCGATCTCGATCGCGCTGTCGAAGTCGACCTGCGCGCCCTCGATCGCGGCCGCCATGATCGCGGCCGGCGCCGGGTAGTTGGCGCCCTTCAGCTGCTTCTTCAGGTTCGCCGGGAAGGCCGGCAGGTTCATCGCCAGCGCCGGCGTCGACGGCGTGCCGCCGGGGATCTTGTACTTCTTGTCCGCGTCCCACGGCTGCTGCGCCTCGGGGTTCTCCGCGATCCACTTCTTCGCGGCCGGGATCAGGTCGTCCTTCGACGCGACCAGCTCGTCGAAGATCCCCAGCTCGACCGCCTTGCCCGGGCGGACTCTCTTGCCCTGGAGCAGGAACTGCATCAGCGCGTTGACGATGCCGAGCATGCGCACGGTGCGCACGACGCCGCCGGCGCCGGGCAGCAGGCCGAGCGAGACCTCGGGGAAGCCGATCTGGATCTTGCTGTCGTCGACGACGATGCGACGGTGAGTCGCCAGCGTGATCTCGAGGCCGCCGCCGAGCGCGGTGCCGCCGACGGCCGCGACGACCGGCTTGCCGAGCGTCTCCAGGCGCCGCAACTGGCCCTTCACCTCGCGCAGGAAGGAGGCGAACTCCTCGGCCTGCTCGGGCGTGACCGCTCTGAGGTTGTTGAGGTCGCCGCCGGCGAAGAAGGTCGACTTGCCCGACGTCACGATGACGCCGGAGATCGACTCCTTCTCAGCCTCGAGTCTCTCGATCGTCGCCGCCATCGAGCGGACGTACGCCTCGTTCATCGTGTTGGCGCCCTGGTTCGGGTCGTCCAACGTCAGGACGACGACGCCGTCGGCGTCCTGCTCCCAGCGAATCGTGCTCTCGCTCATCAGATCGCCTCCACGACGGTCGCGATGCCCATGCCGCCGCCGACGCAGAGCGTGGCGAGGCCGTACTTGCCGCCCGTGCGGTGCAGCTCGTCGATCAGCGTGCCGAGGATCATGCCGCCGGTCGCGCCGAGCGGGTGGCCCATCGCGATCGCGCCGCCGTTGACGTTGACCTTCTCCATGTCGAGGTCCATGTCCTTGACGAAGCGCAGCACGACGGCCGCGAACGCCTCGTTGATCTCGACGAGATCGAGCTGGTCGGCGGTCAGGCCGGCCTTCGCGAGCGCCTTCTTCGACGCCGGCGCCGGGCCGGTCAGCATGATCGTCGGATCGGCGCCGGAGACGGCCGTCGCGAGGATGCGGGCGCGCGGCTTGAGGCCCAGCTCCTCGCCGGTCTGCGCGTTGCCGATCGCCAGCAGCGAGGCGCCGTCGACGATGCCGGACGAGTTGCCCGGCGTGTGCACGTGGTCGATCCGCTCGATCCAGTGGTACTTCTGCAGCGCGACGGCGTCGAAGCCGCCCATCTCGCCCATCGCGGCGAACGACGGCTTCAGTCTGCCGAGCGTCTCCGTCGTCGTGCCGGCGCGGATGAACTCGTCGTTGTCGAGCACGACGTGGTCGTTGATGTCGAGCACCGGGACGACCGAGTCCTTGAACTTGCCGGCGGCCTGCGCGGCGGCGGCGCGCTCCTGCGAGCGGACGGCGTAGGCGTCGACGTCGTCGCGCGTGAAGCCCTCGACGGTCGCGATCAGGTCGGCCGAGATCCCCTGCGGGACGAAGTCGGTCTCGAGGTTGGTCGCCGGGTCGAGCGCCCAGGCGCCGCCGTCGGTGCCCATCGGCACGCGCGACATCGACTCGACGCCGCCGGCGAAGACGAGGTCCTCCCAGCCGGAGGCGACCTTCTGGGCGGCGACGTTGACCGCCTCCAGGCCGGAGGCGCAGAAGCGGTTGAGCTGCACGCCGGCGACGGTGTCCGGCAGGCCGGCCTTCAGGGCCGCCGTCTTGGCGATGTCCATCCCCTGGTCGCCGACCGGGGTGACGCAGCCGAGCACGACGTCGTCGACCCGCTTTGGATCGAGCGAGACGTTGCGCGAGAGGATCTCGTGCATCAGGCCGACGACCAGGTCGACCGGCTTCGTCGTGTGCAGCGATCCGTTGCTCTTGCCCTTTCCGCGCGGTGTGCGGATGGCGTCGAAGACCAGCGCTTCGGTGCTTGGCATCTCTCCCTACCTCTGTTGGGCTCGATCTGAGGCGGCCTGATTGGCCAGTCAGCCAATATCGTGGCAGGTCCGGCCACGGCGATGTCGAAGCATCCGCTTCACAGCGCGGTCACAGCCTGCTTCCGCCGCCATCGTAGCCTTGTCGAAGGTGCACGAACCCCAGTCAGGATCGACGATTCATGCCCTCCTGGCGCTGCTCGGCGCGCTCGCGACGATCGCGGCCGTGGCGGCCGTCGCGGGGGCCGTGCTGCTCGCCGACGGAGCTCCCGCCCACGCGATCGACCACGCGCACGAGCCGCTGCTGGCTCATCTCGTGCTGGAGTGGCCGCTGGTCAGCGCGCTGGCCGTGCTGGCCGCGATCGCGGCCTGGCGCGGATTGAGCGTCGTGCGCGCACACGCGCGGGCGGCAGGGCGGATGGCCCCGGCGCTGGCGGCGGCGCGGCCGCAGTTGGTCGCCGGCATCGCGGTCGGCGTGATCGACGACCTCCGCCCCGCCTCCTTCTGCGCCGGCCTGCGGCGGCCGCGGGTCTACGTGACGCGGGGGTTGTTGGAGGCTTTGGCGCCCGATGGGGCGGCGGGCGCGCGCGACGCGCCGACCCCGCTCCGCGCACTGCTCGCGCACGAGGACGCGCACGCGCGGCGGCGCGACCCGCTGCGGCGGCTCGCCTGCGAGCTGGCGAGCAGAGCGCTCTTCTTCCTGCCGGTCTTGCGGCCGTTGTGCGCCCGCAGCGCGGCGCTCGCCGAGCTGCGCGCCGACGCCGCCGCGGTCGCCGCCTGCGGCGGCGATCCCCGCCCGCTGGCACGGGCGCTGCTCGCGGTCGAGCGGGCGCAGCGCACGCCGCTGGCGATCGACCCCGAGCGGATCGACTCGCTTGCCGGCGTGCGGGTGCCGTGGGCGCAGCCGGCCGGCGCGACCGCCGCCGCGCTCGGCACGCTCGCGCTGGTGCTCGCCTGCCCGGTGCTCGCGGTCGAGCACACGACCGGCCGCGCGCTCGACCTCGCGCCGTTCGGCCTCCACCTCTGCCTCGCGGTCGTGCTGGCGCTGCCGTGCGCGGCGGCCGCGACGCTGCAGCTCGCGCGCGCGGCGCGCCAGGGCCTCGCCCCGGTACCGTCGGCGTCATGAGCGAGGCCACGCCCCCGCCATCGATCGTCGGCGCCGAGCGCGAGCTGATGGAGGCGCTGTGGGCGGCCGGCGGCGCCCGCACCGTGCGCGAGCTGCTCGACCTGCTGAACGCGAGCGGTGGCAGAGCCCGCGCCTACACGACCGTCATGACGATGGCCGTGCGGCTGCACGCGAAGGGGCTGCTGGAGCGCCGCCGCGACGGCAA
Source organism: Conexibacter stalactiti (assembly GCF_033542075.1). Classification (NCBI taxonomy): domain Bacteria; kingdom Bacillati; phylum Actinomycetota; class Thermoleophilia; order Solirubrobacterales; family Conexibacteraceae; genus Conexibacter; species Conexibacter stalactiti. Next base: position 17,978 of record NZ_JAWSTH010000050.1, on the reverse strand, counting down.
GAGCGACCGCTACCGGCCGGCGCTCGGCCGCGACGCCTACCTCGCCGCGCGCGCTCGCGCCGAGGTCGACGCGCTCGTCGGCGAGTTCGGCGACGCCGCGCTCGTCCACTTCGCGCGCCAGGTCGGCGAGCTCGACCCGGAGCGCCGCGCGCGGCTGGAGCAGCTCGCGCGCGGGGAGGTCGCTCCGGGCTGAGCGCCGCGCGGGGCCGACGCGAGCCGCGACGGCCTGCGCCAGCCGCTCAGCGCGACTTTCTGAACGTGACGCTGTACCGCGTCGAGCTGCTCAGCCAGCCGCCCTCGATCTTCTCTCTGCGGTTGACGTTGAACAGCATCACCGCCTGGCCGGGACCGGCCGCCAGCGTCCGGTGCGCCTCGGCGTTGGCGCGCGCGACCTCCGGCTGCAGCGGATCGAGCGCGTCGGCGTACATCTCGAACGGGCAGTCGGGCTCGACCGTCGGCCGCTCGAACGAGGCGTACGTCGCGCCCGCGTAGAGGCCGTATCTGTTGTCCCCGTGGAAGACGTAGCCGAGGTCGAAGAAGGCCGGGCGGCCGCCCGTGCGGATGCATCTTCTTCTCTCGCTGCCGCCCGCGCCGCCGGCGGTGCCGCCGCCGCAGTCGCCCGAGGTCCCCTTGTTCTCGCTGCTGTCGCGCTCGGCCTCGATCCGGATCGGGATCATCGGCTCGAAGCTTCTTCCGGGCACGAGCAGCATCGGCCACCCGGAGGCGGTCGGCACGTGCTGGACGTAGTAGCCGTCCTTCGATCTGAACGTCAGTCTCTGGACGCCTCTGCCGTTGTCGACGACCGTGCAGCCGCCGGTCGTTCTGTTGCGGTCATACGACCATCTCGACGTCTGTCTGCCCTCGATCGTGACGGCGTAGTTCCATCTCTTCCCTCTCACCGCTCTCGGCGACTCCGTCACGACGATCGAGTCGACGACCGACGATCTCGGGAAGGGCGCGGGCGTCTTCGCCGTGCGGACGTTGAACTGGCGCACCGCGTCGGTCGTCGTGCCGTCGGCGGCGGTGACGCTCATCGTGACGTTGCCGACGAGCGCGAGGCCGGCCGGCAGCGACTCGCGCGCGACCGCCTGCACGTCGACGGGTACGACGATTCTGATCTCCTGCGGCTTGCCCGCCGCCAGCTTGTAGGTGCCCTTCAGCGGGCCGGCGGCGGCGTGCGGGAGCTGCTGCGGTGTGCCGCCGCGCGTCTTGTAGCGCAGCACGTTCAGCTCTCTCAGCTTCAGCGTGCAGCCCGGCCTGCAGCTCGCTCTCAGCTCCAGCTCGCCGAGTCGCGGATCTCTGCCCGGCGCCGTCAGCTCGAAGGCGGTGACAGTTGCGGCGGCGGAAGCGGCGGCCGGCGATGCCACGACGGCGGCCACGGCGAGCAGGGCTGAGAAGACGAGCGTGCGCATAGAGCGGCGACGGTAGGAGGACCGCCGCGACCGTGCATCGGGGCACCCCCTCTGCGTTCCCCCCAGCGCGCACCGCCCGCGGCCGGGGGCGGGCGGGAGGCCCCTCGCCCGCTACCCCTTCTTCGTGTGCTCGATCGGCAGCCAGACGTGGAACTCGGTGTGGCCCGGCCGCGAGTCGACGCTGAGGCTGCCGCCGTGGCGGTCGACGACGATGCGCCGCGCGACGTCCAGGCCGAGGCCGGTGCCGCTGCCGACCTCCTTCGTCGTGAAGAAGGGGTCGAAGATCCGTCTGACGATCTCCTCCGGGATGCCGGGGCCGTCGTCGGCGATGTCGACGACGACGCAGTCACCCTCTCTGCGCGTTCTGATCGTGATCGTGCCCGACTCGCCGATCGCGCTGATCGCGTTGTCGATCAGGTTGGTCCAGACCTGGTTCAGCTCCGAGCCGTACATCGTGACTCTCGGCAGCGTCTTGTCGAACTGCTTGTCGAGGCTGATCGAGCGGTGCTTCCACTTGTGCTTGAGCACCATCAGCGTCGTGATGATGCCTTCGTGGACGTCGGCCTGGACGACCTCGCCGCGGTCCATGAAGGCGTACGACTTGACCGCTCTGACCAACTCGCTCATGCGATCGGTCGCCTCGGCCAGCTCGTCGGCGAGCGTGTGCGCCTGCAGCGACGCGGCGACCCAGCTGACGACCTCGTTGACGACTCTGCCGGCGACCTGCGCGGTGCGATTCAGCCACTCGGCGTCGGCGCCGGCGGCGGCGAGCGGGCCGACCAGTCTCCAGGGCTCCTCCACGCCGATCGCCTCGAGCTGGTCGAGCAGCTCGTCCTCGAGGTCGGCGGCCTCCAGCGCGCTCAGCTCCTCGTTCGTTCTCGCACGCTCCAGCAGCTCGTCCTTGAGCCCGACGACGAGCGCCGCGTCCTCGCGCTCGACACCGGCCTCGACGAGCTTGCCGACGAACGCCTCGAACGTGATCAGCGTCTCGGCGAGGTCGGAGGCGGCGCGCTTGGCGGCCGCGGCGGGGTTGTTCAGCTCGTGCGCGAGCCCGGCCGCCATCGTGCCGAGCGAGGCGAGCCGCTCGCGGTTGGCCTCCCGCTGGGCGCCCTTGCTGACGACCGGCCGCACCGTTCTCATCAGCAGGTCGAAGACCGGGCGCGTGCTCAGCACGAGGTCGATGAACGGCTCGCGCGCGATCGTCGCGATCCGCGCGTCGCTCTCGACGACCATCCGCACGCGATGCCAGCCGAGCGTCAGCGTCGGGATCGCGCCGACCCACGTCGGCGCGACCTGCAGCCCGTCCGCCTCGACGCGGTCGCCGTCGACCGAGAAGACGCGCAGTCTGCCCTGCAGGATCAGGTGAAGCCCGTGACCTTCCTCCCCCGCCTCGACGACGACATCGCCGACCTTCTGCTCGCGCAGCGTCGTCGCCGCCGCCCAGCGCTCGAGCGTCGCGTCGTCGAGCCCGTCGAACAGGTCGACCGTGCGCAGGTCGGCGACGGTCGCGGTCTGATGCGCTTCGGTCGTCATCGGCCGCTCACCCCTCCGCGAGGTACTCGTGGGCGAGCGAGACCGACATCGAGCCCTCGCCGACGGCGCTCGCGACGCGCTTTATCGAGCGCGCGCGCACGTCGCCGGCGACGAAGACGCCGGGGACGCTCGTCTCCAGCAGATAGGGGTCGCGCGCCAGCGGCCAGCCGTTGCCCTTGACGTCCAGGCCGGCGACGATGAAGCCGCGCTCGTCGCGCGTGACCGTCCCCTCCAGCCAGTCGGTCCGCGGCGCGGCGCCGATGAAGACGAAGCAGGCGTCGACCCGCTCGGTGCTCTCGCTGCCGTCCGGGCCTCTCATCGTCAGGCGCGCGAGATGGTCGTCCTCGCCCTCGGCTCGGATCGCCTGCGTGCCGGTCCGCACGTCGACGTTCGGCAGCGCCGCGAGCTGCTCGATCAAGTAGTGCGACATCGAGCTGGTCAGTGATTCGCCGCGCACGAGCATCGTCACCTGGCTCGCGTAGCTGGCGAAGTAGACGGCCGCCTGGCCGGCCGAGTTGGCGCCGCCGATGATGACGACGTGCTGGTCGGCGCAGGAGCGCGCCTCGGTCAGCGCGGCGCCGTAGTAGATGCCGGCGCCGGTCAGCTCCGCGAAGCCGGGCGCTCTCAGCTGGTTGTAGGAGACGCCGGAGGCGATCAGCACGCAGTTCGCGCTCAGCTCGGCGCCGCCGGTCAGCTCGACGATCCGGCCCGAGCCCTCGACGCGCAGTCTCGCCGCGTCGCGCATCGTCAGCAGCTCGGCGCCGAGGCGGCGCGCCTGGTCGGCGGCGCGGCGCGCGAGGTCGGAGCCGGAGAGGCCGGCGGGAAAGCCGAGGTAGTTCTCGATCCGGCTCGACTGGCCGGCCTGGCCGCCGGGCGCCTCGCGCTCGACCAGCGCCGTCTTGAGCCCTTCGGAGGCGCCGTAGACGGCCGCCGCGAGGCCGGCCGGGCCGCCGCCGACGATCACGAGGTCGTAGTGGTCGGAGGCCGGCACGCCGACGACGCCGAGCCGCTCGGCCAGCTCCAGCACCGACGGCCGCTCCAGCACGCTGCCGTCCTCCAGCAGCGCGACGGGCAGGCGGTCGGCGGGGACGGCGGCGATTCTGAGCAGCTCGCGCGCCTCGCCGTCGCGCTCGACGTCGAGCCAGCGCGCGGGGACGCGGTTGCGCGCGAGGAAGTCGCGCAGGTCGTGCGACTCCTTCGAGAAGCGGTGGCCGATCACGCGCACGCCGCCGGCCTCCAGCGCCGCGCCGGACTCCCACGTCGTCAGCAGGTCCTCGAGCACCGGGAAGAACTGCTCCTCCGGCGGGTCCCACGGCTTCATCAGGTAGTAGTCGAGCGCGACCTCGTTGATCGCCGCGATCGCCGCCTCGGTGTCGGCGTAGGCGGTCAGCAGCACGCGCTTGGCGTCGGGCACGAGCTGGCGGGCGCGCGCGAGGTACTCGGTCCCCTCCATGCCGGGCATCCGCTGGTCGGCGACCAGCAGCGCGACCTGCTCGCCGCGCGCGCGGATCTGGCCCAGCACCTCGAGCGCCTCAGCGCCGCTGGAGGTCCGCATGATGCGGAAGCGCTCGCCGAAGCCGCGGCGCAGGTCGCGCGCGACGGCCGCGAGAACCGCGGGCTCGTCGTCGACGGCGAGGATGACCGGGCGGCGCTCACGCTCGCCGGTCGGTGGAGTGTCAGCGAGCGTCGTCATGGCCTGGGCCAAGCTAGCACGCGCGTCGAGCGACGCTCCGGCGCGGAGGACCGTCACCCAGCACCCCGTGGAGGGATGCGATGTGACGGTCCTCGGAGCGCGGGCTCAGCGGGGCAGCGTCAGCGGGAGCGAGTAGGCGGCCGCGGCGGAGCCGGCTCCGCGCGTGCGAGCCGACGTGCGCAGGCCGAGCGCGGAGAGGCGCGTGAGGCGTCTGACCGCCGCTCTCGGCAGGTCGAGCGCGATCGTCACGTCGCTGCCGCCGGCCTTCGTCCGACTCACGACACGCTCGCCGAGCGCGGCGTAGCTGCCGCGCGGCAGCCCGTTGGCGCGCGTGCCCGAGACGCGCCCGCCGGGCGCTCTCAGCGCCCGCGCGCTGCGATCGGAGACGTACATCGCGGTGCGCGCCGAGCAGGGGCTGGAGCAGGCGAGCGTGATCGGCAGCCCGCGCTCCGGCAGCCCGCGCAGCGGTCCGCTGCGCACGAGCGTCACCGCGCGGCTGATCGCCGTCGGCTTGGAGCCCTTCGGCGTCAGCGTGAAGCCGGCGCGGACCGCGAGCGACGAGGTCGCCGCGAGCGCGCCGCTCGACGCCGCTCTCACTCTCAGCGCCAGCGCTCCGCTGCCGGCGCGCGGACGCACCAGCTTGGCGCCGCCGACGACGACGTAGCCGGCGCCCCGCGGGCGCGCCGGGTCGCGGCGCGAGACCGAGCGGAAGGCGAGGCCGGCCGCCTGCGCCGCGGCACGCGGCATGTAGAGCCGCGCGTCGACACGGCAGCTGTCGGCACACGCGGTGCTCACCGGCAGGCCCAGCGAGACGGCGTCGCCGAGGCTCGCGGTGCGCGGCAGCAGCGCCGTCTGCAGCGAGACGACGCGCCACGTCGCGACGGACGGTCTGCGCTGCACGTTGCCGGCGACGTCGGTCGCTCTGACGCGCAGCGTGTGCGTGCCCAGTCTCAGTCTCGACAGCTTCAGCGGCGCCGTGCAGGGCGTCCACGGAGCGCGGTCGACCGAGCAGGCGAAGGTCGCGCCCGGCTCTGAGGCGACGAACGTGACGGTCGCGCTGTGCGCGCCGGTCAGCGCCGGCGGGACGCCGAGGAATCTCGTCGTCGGCGGCACCGTGTCGACGGTGAAGGCGGTGTCGACGCTGATGCCGGAGGAGCTGGGGTTGCCGACCTGCGTCGCGCGCGCGGTGTAGGCGCCGTCGGGCAGCGAGGCCGCTCTGACCGCCCAGCGCCCGCCGGTGACCGTCCCGGTCCCGGTCTGCAGCGGAGCGCTGCTCTGCGTCGCCGAGATGCCGCTGAAGATCTGCAGCTGAACCGTCGCGGCGGCACGGCCGCCGGTCGCGGCCTGGCCGTTGAAGTCGGGCGTGCGTCTGTTGACCGCCTGCGCCTGCGCCGGCGTGTCGATCGTGACGACCGGCGGGACCAGCTGCGCCGGCACGATCACGGGGCCGCGGGCGGCGAAGACGCCGTAGGCGGCGCGCGGGCGGTTGGGCGTGTCGTAGTCGAGCGGGCTGCCGTCGACCGGCGTCGGCGACAGCAGGCCGCGATCCTGTATCGCGCATCTGCCCGCAGTGTTGCAGCCGTTGGAGTAGTTGTAGTAGTAGATCGCGTCGATCCGCGGATCGAGCGTCCCGAGCCCGAGCAGGAACTGCGTCGCGAGCTGCTGCGAGTCGTCGCCGAGGACCGCGCCGCTGGCGTCGCGGAAGCGCGCGCCGACCTCGTTGATCCAGATCCGCCCGCCGGCCCACGGGCCCTGCAGCTTGGAGATGAAGTAGCGCGCGACGCGGGCGCTGTCCGGTCCGTCGGACTGGAACGAGTTGACGTCGCCGTGGTCGTGGAAGGCCCAGACGCGCGGGATCGCGCCGGCTGCCAGCAGCGTCGCCTGGTAGGCGTCGACGTAGGCGTCGTCGCCCGCGATCCCGGCGAAGTCGCCCGCCACGATCGTGCAGCTGGGGCAGATCGCCTGCGCGCGCAGCCACAGGTTGGCGGCGAGCACCGGGTCGGCGGCGAGCGGGTAGGTGCGCCCGTCCGGGTTGTTCGGCTCGTTCCACGGCGAGATCTCGACGACCTCGGGATATCTCTCGCGGAAGGCGCGGAAGCCGACGTCGAACTCCTCGACGGTCGGCGCGAGCGCCTCGCCGCTGGGCGAGCGCACGTCGGCGCTGGCGGCGAAGGAGACGTGCAGCAGCGCGCCGCGGGCGTTCGCCGCCGTGCGCAGCGTCTCGAAGTCCTCGCGCCGTCTTCTGCCGGCGTCGCCGGTCGCGTTGACCACGTCGAACGGCAGCACCACGCGGATGCGGTTGACGTTCAGGCCGGCCCAGAACGGCTCGTCGAGCGTCTGCGCCTTCGAGTCGGAGACGCCCAGCTCGACCGCGCGGGCCGGGGTGGCGGCTGTCAGGAACGCGGCGAGCAGGCTGAATGCCAGCGTCGCGGCGATCAGCGCGCGCCGCCGTGCGCGCGTCGTCGTCGCTTCGTAGAAATACCCCACGCCAAGGACAACACCAGCTTTGCGCGGACGTTGCGCCGCGGCACAGCTCGTTCACAGTTGAAGCTGGTCTTGCGTACCATCGCCGCATGCCCGAGCGCCTCTGGTTCACCGAGTCCGACGCCGCCAACGCGCTGATCGCGGCCGACCCGCTGGCGCTGCTGATCGGCTTCGCGCTCGACCAGCAGGTGACCGTGCAGAAGGCGTTCGCGGGGCCGCTGGCCTTGCAGGAGCGGCTCGGATCGCTCGACGCCGGCGCGATCGCCGCCGCCGACCTGGAGCCGCTCTTCCGCGAGAAGCCGGCGATCCACCGCTACCCGGGCGCGATGGCCCAGCGGATCCACGAGCTGGCCGTGCACGTGCGCGACCGCTACGACGGGGACGCCGCGCGCGTCTGGCGCGACGCCGCCGACCCGGCCGAGCTGCGCGCCAACCTCGCCGCGCTGCCCGGCTTCGGCGAGATGAAGGTCAAGTCGCTCGGCGCGGTGCTGGCCAAGCACTACGGCGTCGCCGCCGCCCAGCCGCTGGTGCCGTGGCACCCGACGCTCGGCGACGTCGACTCCGCGCAGGCGCTGACCGACTACCAGGCGGCGAAGAAGCTGCACAAGGCGGAGTGGTCGAAGGCGCGGGCGTGAGGGCGGGGCGCAGCGCGCCCGCCGGCCTCACACGCCGCGCGTGAGCGCGGCCGCGCCGCCGATCCCGAGCCGGTCGGGCTGCTCGGCGTGCGCCCGCTCGACCGGATCCGGGTAGGCGCGCGCGACGGCGGCGTCGAGCCGCGCGAGCTGCGCCTCCAGCGCCGGCCGGCGCGGCTCCGGCGCGCCGTCCAGCAGCCCCAGCAGGAGTGCCCGCATGCGCCGCGCGATCTGCGGCTGCGCGACGCCGTAGACGCGGATCTCGGTCAGCGACAGGTCGAGCAGATCGGCCCAGCCGGGGTTGGGGTAGACGAGCCGGACGGTGCCGGCGTCGTCGGCGATCTGGCCCCGTTCGAGGTCGCGCGCAGTCAGCTCGCGCAGCAGCTCCTCGATCCCGTCGAGCGCCTGCACGCCGGTCGTGGGGTCGTTGACGGCCGGCGACAGCGCGCGCAGCCCGATGTCGGCGATCGCGCGGATCGCGAACGCGGGGTCCTGGCTGATCGTGCGCTCCTCGGCGAGCATCGCGGTGCGGCGCAGCGCGGCGGCGTCGATCCGCTCGCCCGCGCCATGGACGCGGAACAGCGGCGCCCCGCGCGGCACGAAGCCGCCGATCGGGACCGTCACCTCGACGAGCGCGCCGGCCGCCCGCGCGAGCGCGACGATGCCCGCGCGGTCGAGCGTGGCGAGCACGCCGGCGCGGCCCTCGTGGCGGACGACGGCGCCGACCGGCGCCGGCGGCAGCGACGGCCGCGGCGGCGCCGCGTCGAACGGGAACGGGTACGCCTCCAGCACGGCCTCCCCGGCGCGCTCGACGACCTGCGCGATCACGCGCCGCGGCCGCAGCAGGTCGAGCAGGCGGCTGACGAGCCCGAAGAAGGCGAGCATCGCCGCGATCAGCAGCAGCAGGTTGAGCCCGACGGTCACGCTCGGCACGACGGTCGAGCCGTCGCGGCCGATGTTGCGCAGTGAGACGAGCGCGTAGATCGTCGGCGCGACGAAGACGCCGAGCGCGTGCTTGACGATCGGGTCGCGGCGGAAGCGGTTGACGAGCCGCGGCGTGTACTGACTGGCGCCGAACTGCACGACGACGACCGCGATCGAGACGACGAGGCCGGTGAAGGCGATCATCCCGCCCGCGATCGAGGAGAGGATCGTGCGCGCGGTGTCGGGGTCGAGCTGCAGGTGCAGCAGGTCGCGCCGCTCCTCGATCGCCGGCACCGCCTCGGCCAGCAGCAGCGCGGCGATGATGTAGAGCGTCGGCACGAGCACGAGGCTGCGCGAGCGCCACTCGCGCAGCTGGAAGCGCAGCCGCCAGCTCGGCGATCGCTCGCCGGCCGACAGCTGCTGGCGCGGCGGCGACGCGGGGCTGTCGCCGGCGGCGCTCATCGTGCGCGTCAGACTACGAGCTGATCCGGCGGCGCTGCCTGCGCGGCGACGCGCGCGGCCGCCTCGCCGCCGCGCGTGAAGCGGATCCCGTCGTCCTCGAGCGCCCCGCGCTTGAGCATCACGACGTCGAGCGCGTAGTTCTGGTGCAGCCGCCATGGCGCTCTCATCCCCTGGCGCGGCAGGTCGTCGATCGAGCGCAGCACGTAGCCGGAGGCGAGGTCGATGAACGGCTCGGTCGGCAGCGACGGGTCGGGCGCCAGCGGCGTCACGACGTTGTTGCCGGTCGCCTCCATGTGGTTGACGAGGCGGCAGACGTACTCGGCCGCGAGGTCGCCCTTGAGCGTCCAGGAGGCGTTCGTGTAGCCGATCGTGACGGCGAGGTTGGGGACGCCGCTGAACATCATGCCCTTGTAGCCGACGGTCTTCGAGAGGTCGATCTCGCGGCCGTCGACCGCTATCGACATGCCGCCGAGCAGCAGCAGGTTGAGGCCGGTCGCGGTGACGATCACGTCGGCCTCCAGCTCGCCGCCGGAGGCCAGTCTGATGCCGCTCTCGGTGAACGTCTCGATGCGGTCGGTGACGACCGACGCGCGGCCGGAGCGGATCGCCTTGAAGAGATCGCCGTCGGGCACGAGGCAGAGGCGCTGGTCCCACGGGTCGTAGGTCGGCGCGAAGTGGGTGTCGACGGCGTAGCCCTCCGGCAGCTGGCGCTGCACGCCCTTGCGGATCAGCTTCTTGACGAAGCCGGGAGCGCGGCGGCTGAGCTGGAACAGCGTCGAGCTGAGCGCGACGTTCTTCCAGCGCACGATCGGGTACGCGGCCTTCGCCGGCAGCAGGCGGCGCAGGAAGTCGGCTATCGGGTCCTTCGCCGGCAGCGACATCACATAGCTCGGCGAGCGCTGCAGCATCGTCACGTGCGCGGCTCTGTCGGCCATCGACGGGATCAGCGTGACCGCGGTCGCGCCCGAGCCGATCACGACGACGCGCTTGCCGGCGTAGTCGAGGTCCTCAGGCCAGTGCTGCGGGTGGACGACCTCGCCCGTGAACCGCTCGCTGCCGGGGAAGCGCGGCGAGTAGCCCTCGTCGTAGCGGTAGTAGCCGGTGCAGCCGAAGAGGAAGTCGCAGGTGAGCGTGACCTGCTCGTCACTGTCGGTGCGCGCGGCGGTGACCGTCCAGCGCGCCTCCTGCGAGGACCACTCGGCGCGCACGACGCGGTGGTTGTAGCGGATCCGCTCCTCGACGTCGTGCTCGGCCGCGGTCTCGCGGATGTATCTGAGGATCGAGGGGCCGTCGGCGATCGCCTTCGCCTCGGTCCACGGCTTGAAGGCGTAGCCGAGCGTGAACATGTCCGAGTCCGAGCGGATGCCCGGGTAGCGGAAGAGATCCCAGGTCCCGCCGCTGGCAGCGCGCGACTCGAGGATCGCGAAGCTCTTGCCGGGCGAGTCGGCCCGCAGGTGGCAGGCGGCGCCGATGCCGGAGAGGCCAGCACCGACGATCAGCACGTCGACGTGTTCAGGCTCCATTGGGACATCTTCCCCATCGAGCTCGTTCGAGGCGCCGGTACCCGAGAGTACCGGGCGCGTAGACGCTCATGTACTACCACCTTCCACTTGCCCCGGCGCGGGCGTTCGTGCATTGTCTCTCCATGATCGACGCCATTCCAGAGCGACGCGCGAACGCCTGCGCGCTATGAGGATCGCCGCCTTCACGTCGCACCGCTTCGGCAGCTCGTACTACCGCGTCTACGACCCGCTGCAGGAGCTGCTGCGACGCGGCCACTCGGTGCAGCTGACAACCGAGACGGTCGACGTCACCGACGACGTGCTGGCGGCCGACGTCGTCTTCCTGCACCGCTACCAGGACGCGCCGACGCAGAAGATATTGCGGCAGCTGCGCACCGCCGGCGTCCCGATCGTGTGGGACCACGACGACAACGTCGCCAACGCGCCCGAGCGCAGACGCGGCGGGCTGCGCAGCCAGGAGGTCGCCGCCGGCCTGCGCGCGATGGTCGGGCTCGCCGACGTGATCACGACGACCAACGAGCTGCTCGCCGCCCAGTACCGCGAGGCCGGCGCGCGCCAGGTCTGCGTCGTGCCCAACTTCCTCCCGCGCGGCTTCGACGAGGTGCGACCGTCGACGCGGCCCGGCGAGCTGCGGATCGGCTGGATAGCGTGGGCCGACCACAAGCGCGACTGGCAGGCGCTGAGACTGCGCGAGGTCTTCCGCGAGCTGCTCGAGGAGCGCCCCGAGGTCGTCGTCGAGAACGTCGGCCCGTTCGACCTCGGGCTCGGCCACGAGCGCTACGAGCACACGAGAGAGGTCGAGTTCCCGCTGCTCGCCGGCAGAATCGCCCGCTTCGACGTCGGCATCGCGCCGCTCGCCGACTCGCCCTTCAACCGCGGCCGCTCCGACATCAAGCTGAAGGAGTACGCGGCCTTCGGGATCCCGTGGCTCGCCTCGCCGATAGGTCCCTACGTCGGCCTCGGCGAGCGCGAGGGCGGTCTGCTCGTGGCCGACGACGAGTGGCCGGCGGCACTGCGGCGGATCGTCACCGACGCGAAGCTGCGCAAGAAGCTCTCCAAGCGCGGCGAGAAATGGGCCCGCGGCCACCGCCTGGCGGGCAACGCCGACGTCTGGGAGGCGGCCTTCCGCAGCGCGATCGCGGCGCCGCGGTAGAGGCGCGCGGGCGGCGCGGCGACGCATCCGGAGAGCAACGCGGCAGACGCGCGCGGGACTCCCCGCGCATGAGCCGGCCCGCACGCGCGTAGGCTGGCTCCATGACCGCGCTGCACGTCACCAACGGCGACGTCGTCGCCCCCGCCGTCGCGGCGGCGGCCGGCGTCCCACTCGGCGACGTCGTGCCGTGGCGCGACGTGCTGCACGACGGCCCCGTGCCGGCCGGGCTCGGCCCCGAGGCGCTCGCGCTCGTGCGCGCCGCCCACCTCGCCGCGCGCGGATGGGAGGAGGAGCACGCGGCGCTGGCGCAGCTGCACGAGCGCGACGCCCGCGTCGCCGTCCACCCGGCCGGCGCCGAGGTCGTGCTGTGGTTCGAGCCCGATCTCTACGACGCGCTCCAGCTCGCCCAGGTCAGCGACCGGCTCGCCGGCCGCCCCGGGCCGGTCACGCTCGTCGTGCTGCCGCACACGCCGCGCGCCGACCTGCGCGAGCTGTTCCTCGCGCGCAGCCCCTTCACGCCCGACGGCGCCGACTTCGCCGCGCTGCGCTCGCCCGACCCGCGCGCGTGGGAGCGGGTGCCGGCCTTCGCGCGGCTGTGCGAGGAGCTGCCAGACGCGCGCAGCGGCCTCAGCCGGCTGGAGGCGGCCGTGCTCGCCGCGCTCGCCGACGGCCCGCTGACGCCGCACGACCTGTTCGAGCGGGTCGCCGCGCGGGAGGAGGTGCCGTGGATCGCCGACCTGCCGCTGTGGGCGCTCGCCGACGAGCTCGCGCCGCTGGTGGTGTGGAGCGACGGCGGCGACCGGCCGCGCTACGCGCTGACGGAGGCCGGCGAGCAGGTCCGCGCCGGCGAGCTGCCGCGGCCGCCGGCCGAGCGCTGGCTCGGCGGCGTCCAGCTCGGCGGCGGCCGCCCGCGCTGGGCGTGGGACGCGGCCGCGCGGCGGGTCGTCTCGCTCGACTGATCGCCGGCCGCCCGCGCGGCGCCCGCCGCTACTGTCAGCGGTCCGTGACCTCGCCGCCGCCAGATCCGCCCACCGGCCGCGCCGACGCCCAGCGCAACCGCGAGCGGGTGCTCGAAGCCGTCTTCGCCCTCTCCGGCGATCTGCGCGACCTCTCGCTCGACGACATCGCGCGCCAGGCCGGCGTCGGCCGCTCCACGCTCTTCCGGCACTTCCCGACGCGCGAGGAGCTGCTGCTCGCCGCGACGCTGCGGGCGATCGAGGAGGGGCGCGAGATAGCGCGCGCCGTCGTCGCCGACGGCGGAACAGCGGCCGAGGTGTTCGTGCGCCTGAGCCGCGACATCGCGCGCCTCGCCGCCCGCTTCCGCGTCCTGCACGCCGACCGCCAGCTCGCCGCGCGGCTGGTAGAGCCGGCGAGCGCGGACGATCCGCTGCTGACCTGGATCGTCGCGGCGCAGGCGCGCGGCGAGCTGCGCCGGGAGCTGACGCCGCGCTGGATCATGGAGATGCTGATCGCGCTCGCGATGGCCTCGGCCGACCAGCTGCGCGATCCCGGGCAGGACGAGGCGGTGGTCGCGGCGATGCTGGCGCAGACGCTGATCGGCGCCTTCGTCGCGCCGACGGGGGCGGCTGGCGCCCCCGCCGGCGACGACTCCTAGGGGTTCGCCTCCGCGGTCGGCAGCGCGACCGCGACTCTCGTCGCCAGCGTGCTGCTGGCGAAGTTGCTCGGCCGCATGTACGGCGAGTCGGTCGAGAGCAGCTCGACGCGCGGGCGGCTGCCCACGCCGAAGCGGTACTGGTTGCCGTCGAGTTGGAAGCTGACCCGCCCGATCTGGCCGGCGCCGACGCGGTAGACGCCGCGCGTGACGAGGATCTTCGAGCCGTCCGGGCGGACGTCCCACAGCCGCGCCGCGAGCAGGCCGTCAGGCCCGGTGTGGGCGAGGTCGACGGTCACTCTCGGCATCCCGAGCAGCGTGAACGCTCTGAGGCGGATCGAGCCGGTGCTCTCGATGCTGTTGGGCGAGATGCCCGGCAGCTTGACGGTGCACGGGTCGGAGTTCTGCAACGCCTGCGTGAACAGTCTCCCGAAGCTCGCGCCGCCGGTGATCTCGCCGAGGTCGAGGTCGCCGGTGATGACGCCGGTCAGCACGTCGCCGACGGTCGAGCCGAGCGCCGGGATCAGCGGGTCGTCGTCGAGCTGGCCGAGGTAGTTGAGCCCGCTTGAGGTCGTCGTCTGCGGCCACGTCGTGCTGAACGACAGCGTGCCGGGATGGGCGGCGGCCCACGACGCGGCCGTCACCGGCGTCGCGGCGGAGCCGGCCGGGCAGGTCATCGGGTAGAGCTTCACCGACGACGGCGCCGGCGCGGAGCCGATCGCGCGCAGCTTCGCGTCGAAGAAGGCGGCGCCCTGGTCGACGAGCGCTCTCACGAGCGGCGTGCGGTTGGACGCCGGCATGTGGCCGGTGTCGGCGAGCACGAGCGAGACGTCGGCGCTCGCGCTGGCGGCGCGCGCCTGGTTGTAGAGCGCGAGCCCCTGATGGGCGGTGAAGAGCGCGTCGGTCCAGCCGTTCTCGATCAGCATCGGCGCCGGGACGCCGGGGACGCTGATCGTGCCCTTGAAGGCGAACGCTCTGATCACGCCGTCTATCACCGTGCCGGTGTACGGCTCGCCCTGGATCAGGCGGTTGTACCAGCCGGTCAGATCGGCTTCCGCGTCGGCGCCCTCGGGCGCGACCGTCCCGACGAGCGAGCTGATCAGGTAGAGCAGCGTCGTGTACGACAGCTTCGCGACGCCGGGCGGCGTGGTCACCTGCGCGTAGGTGGTCGGCGCCGCGTCGTCGGCGCGGCCGTTGGGAACGAGCGCGGTCGCCAGCTCCGACCAGCCCCAGCGCGGGTAGGAGGCGGCGATTCTCAGCGACGTGCCGGCCGGACTTCTCCACGTCTGGAAGCTGCCGTTCGGCAGCCGGACCCGATCTCTCAGGAAGGCGAGCTGCGCGGCGGTGCCGCCGCCGTAGGAGACGCCGGTGGCGCCGAGCGCGGCCGGCGCGGCGATTCTCTGGTCGACCAGCAGGCCGAGCAGGTGCTGGACGTCGCGCGCCTCGTAGCGCGTGTCGTCGAGTCGTGTCCAGCCTCTCTCGCAGCCGGCGCCGCCTCTGGCGGCCGCACCGCAGGAGCGGCCGAAGCCGCGCGCGGTCGGCGTCACGACGGCGTAGCCCCGCTGCGCGTAGAAGACGTCGTTGTAGTGGTACGTCAGCGCGCTGTTGCCGTCGGCTCTCGTGTCCTGGAACATCGCCTTGTCGCCGCCGAGCCCGTGCATCAGCACGATCGTCGGGAACGGACCCTCGCCGCTCGCCGGCAGCGTCACGTCGACGTCGAGCGGCAGGCCGTCCCACGACGGCACGCGCTGTTCGAGCGTCGCGGTCGGACAGAAGCGCACGCCGTTCTGCGCCGTGCAGGCGTGGCCGAACGGCGTGGCGGCCTGCGCGGCCGTCGGCGCCCCCGCGGCCAGCGCGAGACATCCCCCTGCGACGAGTGTCGCCAGCTTTCGCATCTTCTCTCCCCGTTTGCGAAGTGGAACTCGACCGTACCAGATACGGCTGTCCGCTGGGCTTGTTTTCGGTGCCTCGGGAAGGCGCGCCGCGGTTCAGCGCGCGGTGAAGCCGGCGATCAGCTGCGCCGCTTCGAGCGGCACGTCGAGCTGCGGGCAGTGGCCGACGCCGTCCAGCTCGACCCAGTCGGCGCGCGGCAGCCAGTCGTCGCGAAAGCGGGCGGCGGTCGAGGGCCACGCGAGCACGCGGTCGTCGGTCCCCCACACGATCCGCACCGGGCAGTCGATCCGCTCGGCGTCGAGCTTCCAGCCCTCGCGCTCGGCGAACTCGATCAGCGGCACGACCCCGGGGCAGCTGGCGGCGCCGCGCATCAGGTGGGCGATCAGCTCGGCTGGGATGTGCTCGAAGTTGGTCGCGATGAACTCGGTCGCGCGGCGGCGCCCCTCCGGCGAGGCGACGATCATGTCGGCGTGCGGCACGGCCGCCGCCAGCAGCTCCTGCATCGTCGTGAAGTAGGCGAGCGTCTCGTTGAACGACTCATCGCCGACCGCCCAGCCGCCGGCCGGCGCCAGCGCCACGACCGACTCGGCGCGGCCGCGCGCGGCGAGCTGCAGCGAGATGTAGCCGCCGAGCGAGTTGCCGGCGACGTGCGCGGTCGCGAAGCCGGCCTCGTCCATCGCCCGCTCGACCGCGTCGACGAGCGCCGCGTCGCTGACCTCGTCGAGGGGAGGCCCGCCGGCGTGGCCGGCGAGCGTCACCGCGAGCACGTCGTGGTGGCGCTCCAGCTGCGGCAGCACCAGCTCCCACGTCCGCCAGGTGTCGGTGAAGCCGTGCAGCAGCACGAGCGGCGAGCCTGAGCCGCCGCGATGGAAGGGGGTGAAGGTCGAGCTCACGCGAGGGAGGCTAGCTATGCGGAAGCGGTGAGGCGGCGGTGACGTTCGAGGGATGGCCGCCGCGCCAACAGGGGCGATCCTGGCCCGATGCGCTCACTTCCGTTCCTTCCCGCCGCGCTGCTCGCGTCCTGCGCGCTCGGCGTCGCGGCGGGCCCGGCCGCCGCCGAGATCGTCACCTACGTCGACGGCCGCAACGTCTGGGCCGAGAACGTCGACGGCACGTTCAGAAGACAGCTCACGACCGACGCCGACGACCGCTTCTCCTACGGCTACCCGAGCCTCAACGACGCTGGCGACCTCGCCGCGCTGCGGCTCGACAGACAGACCGGCAACCCCGCGATCGTCTTCGTCGCCGCCGCCAACGGCGCGCGCACGGTCAACATGATGCCGGCGTGGGGAATCGGCGTGACGGTCCCGTTCGCCGCCCGCATCCAGCCCGAGGGCAGGCTGCTCGCGTACACCTTCGGTCGCTTCGTCGGCGCCGGCGGGACGCCGAAGGGCAACGTCGTGCCGGCCGACGCGCCGGGCTCGCCGACCGGTCCCGGTCCCGGCTTCCAGGGGATGCTCGACGCGACCTGGCATGCCGGCAAGCTCGTCTGGAGCAACACCAACGGCATCTACTACGGCCACGGCGGCGAGACGACCGCCTGGATCAACGGCCCCTTCTCCTACGCCGAGGTCTCGCGCGACGCGACGCGCCTGCTGACGACGTTCAACGACGGCCAGCGCAGACTGCTCTACCAGACGCTCTCCGGCCCGATGCCGTCGAACACCGACGGACCCGGCTGCTATGTCCCGACGAGCGGCGAGCTGGGCGACGCCGCGCTGTCGCCGAGCGGCACGACGATCGCGTTCGTCGACGACGCCGGCCTCCACCTCGCGCGCCCGACGATCGGCGCCGACGGCAGCGACTGCGCGCTGCAGGACCGGATCGTCTCCGCGACCGCGAACGATCCCTCCTTCTCCAACGCGACCTATTCGGCACCGGCGCCGCCGCCGCCCGCTCCGCCCGCGCCCCCTGCCCCGCCCGCGCCGCCGGTCCCGCCGACGCCGCCCGCCAGAAGAGGCGGCGACAACGGCGGCGGCGGCAACGGCGGCAGAAGCGGCCCGCAGGCGACCGTCGCGACGAGATCGCTGAAGAGCGTCCGCGCGCAGGGCCTGACGGTGAAGCTGTCGGGGCTGCCGAAGGGGACGGTGACGGTGACGGCCAAGCTCGGCCGCACGACGCTCGCCTCGGCGCGCGTCAGAGTCGGCGCCGCCGGCAAGGCGACGGTGAAGCTGAAGCTCACCAGAGCGGGCAGACGGGCGCTGAAGGGCAAGCGCTCGGCGACCGTCACGATCGTCGCGGGCAAGGCGCGCGCGCAGGTGAGACTGAAGTAGCGGCGCGCTGGGGGCTTCCGCGCGGGGGCTTCCGCGACGGGCCGCTCAGCGCGGCAGCGCGAGACCGGCGGCGCTCTGCTCGCCGGTCTCGTCGGCGAGCATCGCCGCCAGCTGGGTGCGCGAGCGCAGCCCGAGCTTGCGGTAGATCGCGCTGAGGTGGTGCTCGATCGTCTTGGCGCTGAGGAACAGCGCCGCGCCGACCTCGCGGTTGGTGCGGCCGCCGGCGACCAGCAGCGCGACCTGCAGCTCGTGCGGGGTCAGCTCCTCGACCGGCGTCGCCGCGGCCGGCTCGGCGGCGCGGCCGCCGGTCGCGCGCAGCTCGCTGCGCGCCCGCCGCGCCCACGGCTCGGCACCGAGCCGCTCCAGCACGTGCAGCGCCCGCCG
>NZ_JAWSTH010000049.1:0-44924 GCF_033542075.1 Conexibacter stalactiti | reverse complement strand
CGGCGGCGTCGGCCGCGCCCGCGCCGCCCGTCGCGCCAGCGCCAGCGCCCGCAGCGCCCGCGGCCCGCGGGAAGACCGGCCGCGGCAGCGCCGGCAGCCTGTTCGTGAAGGCGAACTCGCCGAGCCCCTCGGAGTAGAGCGCCTCCAGCAGCGCGGCGGCGTCAGGCCCGGGCGCGGCGCCTTCGATCACGACCGCCGGCGGCACCGCGGTCTTGAAGTACGAGACGCCCGCGACCCAGTGCAGCAGCGACAGCAGCCCGTCGACGCGCGCGCGGTCGGCGGCGCTGACGCGCCTCCCCTCAGGCAGCGGCAGCGTGAAGGTCTCGCTGAACTCGATCCGCTCGTCGAGCGCGTAGCCGAGCGTGACGACGCCGTCGTCGCTCAGCTCGCGGCCGGTGAAGCGGAAGCGCTCGAACGACGCGGGATCGAACCGCGCCGACCGCTGCGTGGCGTCGATGCTCATACCCTCAGCGTAGTGGGCGGGGATCGCGGGTAGCGATCCGACGAACCCCATCCACGTGTCACCAGCGAGGTGAGGCCGATGCCACCAAGAGGTGTCAGAAGAGGCAGCAAGCGCGCGCGTCAGTACGAGCACGTCAAGGAGTCCGTCAAGGACCAGGGCAAGAGCGAGAGACGCGCCGAGGAGATCGCGGCCCGCACCGTCAACAAGGAGCGGGCACGCAGCGGCGAGTCGAGAAGACGCTCGCGCAGCTCGACGAGCGACATCTCCTCAGGACGCCGCGGCGGCCTGCGCTCGGGCACGAGACGGCCGCGCGGACGCACGCGCGACCAGCTCTACGAGGAGGCGAGAAGGCTCGGCGTCGAGGGCCGCTCGAAGATGGACAAGCAGCAGCTCCAGCGCGCTGTGGACGCGAAGAAGTAGGCGCGAGGTGAGCCGCGTGCTCGTGATCGGCGCCGGCCACAACGGCCTCGTCGCCGCGATCCAGCTCGCGGCCCACGGCCTCGACGTGACGGTGCTCGAGCACGCGCCGCACCCCGGCGGGGCGTCGACCTCGACGGCGGCGACGCTGCCGGGCTTCGTGCACGACCACTGCGCGGCGTTCGTGCCGATGGCGGCCGCCTCACCGGCGATCGGCGAGCTGGAGCTGGAGGCCGACGGGCTCGAGTGGATCGACCCGCCGACGGTGCTCGCGCACCCGTTCGAGGACGGCCGCGCGATCGCGCTGCACCGCGACGTCGAGGCGACGCTCGACTCGCTCGCGCGCGGCGGCGAGCGCCGCGCCGATCGCGCCGCCGCCGGCTGGCGCGCCGCGATGAGAACGATGCTGCCGCTCGCGACGCCGCTGGTGGAGAGCGTGCTGTCGCCGCTGCCGCCCGTGGTCGCGGGCGCGCGCGTCGGCGCCGGCCTCAACCGTGACCTCGTCGAATGGACGCGGCGGCTGCTCGGCTCCGTCGAGGCGCTCGGGCTCGACCTGTTCGACGGCGACCGCCGCGCGACCGCGTGGCTGTCGGGCTCGGCGCAGCACTCCGGCCTGCCGCCCTCGACGACCGTCAGCGGCGCCTTCGGCTTCCTCCTGCAGCTGCTCGGCCACAGCCACGGCTGGCCGCTGCCGCGCGGCGGGATGGGCGAGCTGAGCGCCGCGCTCGTGCGCCGCGCCGAGCGCGAGGGCGCGACGATCCGCTGCGACGCGCCAGTCAGATCGCTGCTCGTCTGCCGCGGCCGCGTGACGGGCGTGCTGCTGGAGAGCGGCGAGCACGTCGAGGCCGGCGCCGTCGTCACGACCGTGAACGCGCGCGTGCTCGCGCGGCTGCTGCCGCCCGGCGCGCTGCCCGGCCGCCTCCACCGGCGCCTGCACCGCTGGCGCTCCGGGACGGCGCCGTTCAAGCTCGACTACGCGCTCTCGGCACCGGTCCCGTGGGCGGCCGAGGAACCGCGCGCCGCCGCGGTCGTGCACGTCGCCGGCGCGCTGGAGGAGCTGTCGGCCGCCGCGCAGGCGGCGACTCGCGGCGAGCTGCCGCGGCGCCCGGCGCTGGTCGTCGGCCAGCAGTCGCTGCTCGACCCCACGCGCGCGCCCGCAGGCGCCCACACGCTCTACGTCTACGGCCACGTGCCGTCGCGGCTCGACGCCTCCGACGAGCAGGTGACGGAGCTGATCGAGGCGCAGCTGGAGCGGTTCGCGCCCGGCTTCGCCGACGTCGTGCTGGCGCGCGCGGCGCGCTCCCCGGCGCAGACCGAGCGCGAGAACCCGAGCCTCGTCGACGGCGATCTCGGCGGCGGCTCCTACGAGCTGGACCAGCAGCTCCTCTTCCGGCCGGACCCGCGCCTCTGCCGCTACCGCGCGCCGCTCAGCGGCCTCTACGTCGCCGGCGCCTCGACCCATCCCGGCGGCGCGGTGCACGGCATGAGCGGCCGCGGCGCGGCGCGCGCGCTGCTGCGCGACAGGCGCCTGCGGCCGTGGCGGACGCTCGGCGCCCGCCCGCTCTCCCGCTAGCGGGGCTGCCCGACGCCCGCTACGACGGTGAAGCTGGCGCGCTGCTGCCCTGCACGTCGCCCTCGGCCGCGCTGCCGCGCGGCGGCAGCGGCCCGTCGGGCAGCGGCTCGCGTCTCTCCGCGAGCGCCTTCAACCGTCTCAGCGACTCGGCGTTGCGCAGCTTGATCAGCGGGTCGGTGAGCGGATTGAAGAAGAGCCGGCTGCGCGTGTCGGCGGCGACCTCGTCCATCTCGACGCGCGCGCCGCCGCCGCTGGGGTGGATCCGCAGCGTCACCCACGCGACCGCGAGCGGCCGCGTCATCACGCGCAGTCTCAGCAGCCGCGGCGGGTCGCTCTCAACTGCCTCGGAGGAGTCCTTCAGCGTCAGCGGCCCGATCCCGACCTCGTGGTCGAAGGCGCTGCCGCGCGCCGGCCAATCGGGGTCGGCACGGCGGATCTTGCGCGAGCCGACGACCCAGCGCGCATAGGAGCGCGGGTCGGCCAGCACGGCGAAGACCGCCTGCGGCGGAGCTTCGACGTCGATCTCGTTGTGCGCCATGCCACGACGACTGCCCGCTCGGCGGCGATGCCAAGCGGGCCGCGTCAGCACGAGCGCGCCGCCGTCACACCGCCGCGGGGACCGACGCCGGCTCGCCCTCCGACGCCGACTCCAGCTCCGTCTCGACCGCGGCTCCCGCGCTCGGCCCGTCGCGCAGCACGGCGAGCGCGACGGCGAGCGCGGCGATCGTCAGCCCCGCGGCGACGAGGAAGGCGAGGTGGTAGCCGCCGGTCAGCGCCGCCGCGGTCGACTCACCGGCCGCTCTGAGCGTGTCGGTGCGGGTCGCCGACAGCGTCGCCAGCACCGCCAGCCCGAGCGCGCCGCCGACCTGCGCGGTCGTGTTGACCAGCCCCGAGGCGAGCCCGGCGTCCTGCGGCGTGGCGCCCGACATCGCGAGGTTCATCAGCGCTGGGAAGCAGAGCCCGGCGCCGGTGCCGAGCAGCACCGTCACGGGCAGCACGTCGACGACGAACTGACCGTCGACCGGCGCGCGGCCGAACAGCAGCAGCGCCAGCGCGATCAGCACCAGCCCCGGCAGCAGCGTCGCGCGTGCGCCGAAGCGCGTCACGAGCCGCTCGGAGTAGCGGATCGACAGCGCCGCCATCACGATCGTCGTCGGCAGGAAGGCGAGCCCGATCTCGAGCGGGTCGTAGCCGAGCACGCGCTCGAGGTAGAGCGAGCCAAGGAAGAAGGTGCTCATCATCCCGGCGACCGCCAGCACCTGCACGGCGTTGGCGCCGGAGACGTTGCGTGAGCGGAAGATCCGCAGCGGGATCAGCGGCGTGCGCGCGGTCGCCTCACGGGCGACGAAGCCGGCCAGCAGCGCCAGCGACAGCGCACCGAGCAGCAGCGTCGTCGTCGCGCCCCAGCCGTCCTCGGCGGCCGGTCCGACGATCGTGTAGACGGCGGCCATCAGCGCGCTCGTGATCAGCAGCGCGCCGAGCGCGTCGGCGCCGGCGCCGAGGCCGATCCCCTCGTCGTCGTGCAGCAGGCGCGCGGCGAGCGTCGCCGTCACGACCGCGATCGGCACGTTGACGAAGAAGATCCAGTGCCACGAGATCGCCTCGGTCAGCAGCCCGCCGGCGAGCAGGCCGACGGCGCCGCCGGCCGACGCGACGAAGGCGTAGATGCCGATCGCTCTCGCCTGCTCGCGCGG
This sequence comes from Conexibacter stalactiti, assembly GCF_033542075.1. Taxonomy (NCBI): domain Bacteria; kingdom Bacillati; phylum Actinomycetota; class Thermoleophilia; order Solirubrobacterales; family Conexibacteraceae; genus Conexibacter; species Conexibacter stalactiti. The sequence continues at coordinate 40,777 of NZ_JAWSTH010000049.1, read as the reverse complement.
CTGCGGGAACATCGTCACGATCATCCCGAGGATCACGGCGGAGGTCATCGCGCCACCGGCGCCCTGCACGAAGCGGGCGGCGACGAGCATCCCGGAGGACTGCGAGACGCCGCACAGCAGCGAGGCGCCGGTGAACACGAGCAGCCCGGCCATGAAGACGCGCTTGCGCCCGATCATGTCGCCGACGCGGCCGGCCAGCAGCATCAACGCTCCGAACGCGATCAGGTAGGCGTTGACGACCCACGCGAGGCCCGACTGCGTGAAGCCGAGGTCGTCCTGGATCGACGGCAGCGCGACATTCACGACGGTCGCGTCGAGGACGATCATCAGCATCCCGGTGCAGAGCACGTAGAGCGCGGCCCAGCGGCGCGGATCGCCCACGGCGGCGGTGGTGTCGGGCGTGGCGGCCGGTGCGCTCATCTCGCCTCCAGCACCGACAGGACGTTGCCGGCCGGATCCTTGAACCAGGCGATCAGCGGACCGCCGCCGCGGAAGATGCCCTGCGCGTCGGTCTCCAGCTCGCTGCCCTCGTAGCGCTCGAACTGGACGCCGCGGGCGGTCAGGCCCGCGACCGCTGCCTCGATGTCGTCAACGGGGAAGTTGAGGATCGTGAAGGTCGCCGGGACGTGGTCGGCCTTCGGGTAGACGATCGTGTCGCGGTCGCCTGCGATGTGCAGCGTCAGGATCCCCATCTCGCCGTCGCTCACGCGCAGGCCGAGCGTCTCGCCGTAGAACTTCCGCGCGGCGTCGACGTCGTCGACGGAGAAGCCGCTGAACGCTCTCGTGTGCTCGAACATGGTGTTCCTTCCGCGAGTGGGTGGATGGGCTTGGCGGCGCCCTCCGTCAAGCGCGAAGAGGCGCCGGCCGGCGAGCGCGATGCCGTGGGCATGCGTCTGCGTCATGGAGGTCAAGACGCCCGCGGGCGCCGGAACTCATCGGCGAGCGCGCGGGCCGCGCGCGTCAGCGCGCCAGGAAGCGCTCCTCGATCCCGTCGAGCAGGGTGTCGAGCGCCAGCTCGAAGGTGTCGCCGCGGGGCCGCTGGTGACCGGCGGGGAAGACCTGCGTCATGCGCGGGAAGCTGCCGGGACCGGCGGCGCGCAACTGCGCTTCCAACTGCCCCTCCTCCCGCAGCGTGACCGTGTGGAGCGCGTGGCCCATCGTCCACTCGTGGACGAGCGTGAGCGCGGTCCAGGCGTCAGCGGGGTCGGCGCCGAGCCCGGCGACGGCAGCGGCCGACTGCTCGGCGCGGCGCAGCAGGTTCGGGCCGACGCGCGGCGCGCGGCCGTAGGCGTGCAGCATCCACGGGTGGGCGAGGTAGGCGGCGTACGACTGGCGCGCGATCGCCCGCAGCGCAGCGCGCCAGTCGTCGGGCAGCGGGCCCTGCAGCAGCAGCTCGCCGCTGACCTCGTTGAGCATCAGCGCGACGAGGTCGTCCTTGGAGGCGATGTGCGTGTAGAGGCTCATCGGGCGCGCGCTCAGCGCGGTCGCGACGCGCCGGATCGAGACGGCGTCGAGCCCCTCGGCGTCGGCGATCGCGACCGCCGTGGCGACGACGCGAGCGCGCGTGAGCGCCCCGGCGGCGGCCGGCTCGGACTCCTCCCAGTCCAGCTCTGAGGCGCGGTTCGGCACCGCCGCAGGGTATCCGCCGTACGCTGTATCGGTTAACGATACGGTGTACGGCGTGCCAGCCAGAGCCCTCCCCGCAACCGCAACTGAGGGCGAGGGCGAGCCACCTGGCGCGCCCACCCTGCCCGCCATCGCGACCGTCGTCGTGCTCGGCGCGCTCCTCTCGATCCTCGACACGACCGTGGTCAACGTCGCGATCGACGCGCTCGCGCGCGAGCTGGACGCGCCACTGGCGACGATCCAGTGGGTCGCGACCGGCTACCTGCTCGCGCTCGCGACGACGATCCCGCTCAGCGGCTGGGCCGCCGACCGCTTCGGCTCGCGCCGCCTCTTCCTCGCCGCCGTCGCGCTCTTCAGCGCCGGCTCGGCGCTCTGCGGCGCCGCCTGGTCGGCCGAGTCGCTGATCGCCTTCCGCGTCGTGCAGGGGCTCGGCGGCGGGCTGATCCTGCCAGCCGGGATCACGCTGATCGGGCAGACCGCCGGGCCGCGGCGGATGGCGCGCACGATGAGCGCGATCGGCGTGCCGATGCTGATCGCGCCGATGCTCGGGCCGCTGCTCGGCGGCGGCCTGCTCGACGCCGTCTCGTGGCGCTGGATCTTCCTCGTCAACGTCCCCGCCGGCGTCGTCGTGCTGCTGCTGGCGGCGCGGCTGCTGCCGCGCGACCCGGCGCCGGCGCCGCGGCAGCGGCTCGACTGGGCCGGGCTGGCGCTGCTGTCGCCCGGCCTCGCCGCGCTCGTCTACGGGCTGGCGCGGGTCGGTTCAGGCCGCGACGCGCCGGGCGCGAACGCTGGCGCGCTCACAGACCACGCCACCGCGCTGCTGCCCCTGCTCGCGGGCGCACTGCTGCTCGCCGCCTTCGCCCGCCACGCGCTGCGCCGCGACGGCGCGCTGCTCGACCTGCGGCTGCTGCGCGAGCGCTCGGTCGCGGCCGCCGCGGTCGCGCTGCTGCTGCTCGGCGGCGCCTTCCTCGGCGCGCTCTTCCTGCTGCCGCTGCTGTTCCAGCTCGCGCGCGGCGAGAGCGCCTTCGCGACCGGTCTGCTGCTGCTGCCGCAGGGCGCGGCGGCCGCGCTGACGCTGGCGCTCACCGGCCGTCTCGCCGATCGCATCGGCGCCGGCCGCGTCGTGCTCGCCGGACTGCTGCCGTTCGTCCTCGGGCTCGCGGCGCTGACGCGGATCACGGCCACCACCCCCGACCTCGCGCTCGCCGCTGCGCTGCTGCTGTTCGGCGCCGGCATGGGCGCGACGATGATGCCGGCGATGACGGCCGCCTACCGCACGCTGGAGCGGGCCCGGGTCGCGCGCGCGACCGCGCTGCTGACGATCGTGCAGCGGCTCGGCAGCTCGCTTGGCGTCGCGCTCGCGGCCGTCGCGCTCGGCGACGGCCGTGCCGCGGCCGACTTCGCGAGCGCCTTCCGCTGGCCGCTGCTGCTGGCGCTGGCGGCCGTCGTGCCTGCGATCGTGCTCGCATGTCACAGACCTGAGGGGAGCGTCGTCAAGCAGGCATGAGCACGCACACGAACACCACACCCCGCATCGACTCGATGGCCCTCGCCGGCGGCCCCGTCGCCGCGATGGTCCGGCTGGAGCAGCGGATCGAGCTGGACCCGACGATCAGAGAGCTGGTGAAGCTGCGCGCCTCGATCGTCAACGGCTGCGCCTTCTGCATCGACATGCACTGGACCGACGCGCGCGCCGCCGGCGAGTCCGAGCAGCGGCTGTCGCAGGTCGCCTCGTGGGACGAGAGCCCGTACTTCGACGCGCGCGAACGCGCCGCGCTGGCGCTGACCGACTCGGTCACGCACGTTGGCGAGACGCGCGTCCCCGACGACGTCTGGGAAGCCGCCGCGGCGCAGTTCGACGACACCGAGCTGGCGCACCTCGTGATCGCGATCGCGGCGATCAACTTCTGGAACCGCGTCGCGATCGCGACCCGCAAGCTGCCGGCGAGCTGGACCGAGGAGGCCGCCGCATGACCACCGCATCCTTCGACCCCGCGGCGCTGCGCGCCGCCGTGCGCGGCCCGGTCGCGCTCCCCGGCGAGCCGGAGTGGGACGCCGCGCGGCAGGCGTGGAACCTCGCCGCCGACCAGCATCCCGCCGCCGTCCTGCACGCCACCGGCCCTGACGACGTGATCGCGGCGGTCGGCTGCGCCCGCCGCGCCGGGCTGCGCGTCGCGCCGCAGGGGATCGGCCACGGCGCCGGCGCACTCGGCCCGCTCGACGACACGCTGCTGCTGCGCACGACACGGATGACCCACGTCGAGGTCGACGCGGCCGCGCGCCGCGCACGCGTCGAGGCCGGCGCGGCCTGGGAGCCGGTGGCGCGGCTCGCCGGTGAGCACGACCTCGCCGCGCTGCACGGCTCCTCCGGCACGGTCGGCGTCGCCGGCTACACGCTCGGCGGCGGGCTCGGCTGGCTCGCGCGCCAGCACGGGCTGGCGTCGGAGGCGGTCACCGCGATCGAGCTGGTGACCGCGGACGGCCGTCTGCGCCGCGCGACCGCCGAGCAGGAGCCGGAGCTGTTCTGGGCGCTGCGCGGCGGCGGCGGCAGCTTCGGCGTCGTGACCGCGCTGGAGTTCGAGCTGTTCCCGCTGGCGGAGGCGTACGGCGGCGGGATCTTCTGGCCCGGCGAGCACGCGACCGCGGTCATGCGCGCCTACCGCGAGTGGGCGGCGACGCTGCCCGACTCCGTCAGCACGACGGTCCGCCTGCTCAGACTGCCGCCCTTCCCGCAGGTGCCGGAGCCGCTGCGCAACGTGCCGATCGTCGACGTCGGCCTCGTCGTCGCCGGCGACGCGGCGAGCGGCGCCGAGCTGGTCGCGCCGCTGCTGGCCGCGACCCCGCCGCCGCTGGCGAACAGAGTGGGACCGCTGCGCGCGCCCGACCTCGCGTTCGTCCACGGCGACCCGGAGCAGCCGGTGCCCGGCGTCGGCCACCACGCGCTGCTGCGCGAGCTGCCCGACGCGGCGATCGACGCGCTCGTGGCGGTCGCCGGCGCCGATTCCGGCAGCCCGCTGCTGAGCTGCGAGCTGCGTCAGCTCGGCGGCGCGCTGGGGCGGCGCGCGCCCGGCAGCGGCGCGCTCGGCGCGCTCGATGCCGCCTTCGCGCTCTACGGCGTCGGCATCCCCGCCGGCCCCGAGGTCGCGCAGGCGGTGCAGGAGCGGCTCGACGCCGTCGTGGAGGCGGTCGCGCCGTGGCAGGCGCCGACCGGCTACCTCAACTTCGCCGACCGTCCCGGCGGCGACAGCGCCGACCTGTTCGACGGCGCGACGCACGCGCGGCTGCTGGCGCTCAAGCGCGAGGTCGACCCGGAGGGGCTGATCGTCAGCGGGCACGCGCTGGCGCTGCCGGCCGCCTGACGCACGCTCCGTCGCCCGCGCGCCCCGGCCCGGCGCGCGGGCGCGCGAGCCGCGGCGGCTACGCTCATCAGATGGGTGAGCTGCTCTCCGTCAACGTCGGTCAGCCGGCGCCGATCGGCACGCGCAAGGGCCAGCCGGTCGGCAGCGCGATCCGCAAGCGGCCGGTCGACGGCCGCGTGCGCGTCGAGGGCGTCAACGTCGCCGGCGACCGCCAGGCCGACTGGCGCGTCCACGGCGGTCCCGACAAGGCCGTCTACGCCTATGCGCGCGAGGACGGCGACTGGTGGGCGCGGGAGCTGGAGCGCGAGATCCCCGCCGGCGAGCTGTTCGGCGAGAACCTGACGACGCGCGGGATCGACTGCACGAACGCCGTGATCGGCGAGCGCTGGCGGATCGGCACGACGCTGCTGGAGGTCTGCCAGCCGCGCATCCCCTGCTTCAAGCTCGGCCTGCGCTTCGACGACCCGAAGATGCTGAAGCGGTTCGCGCAGGCGTCGCGGCCGGGCGCCTACCTGCGGATCGTCGAGGAGGGCGAGATCGGCGCCGGCGACGCGATCGCGGTCGAGCAGCGGCCCGACCACGACGTCACGATCCGGCTCGTCGCCGATGCGCTGCTGCTCGACGAGACGCTGCTGAAGCGGACGCTCAACGCGCCGGCGCTGCCGGAGTCGCTGCGCGGCTGGATCGAGCAGCGCGCGGAGTAGCGCCGGCGCCGCTCAGCGCCCGGGCGGGTGCGGACCGCGCGGGCCGGGCGCGTGGAACGGGACGACCGCCGCGCTCCCCTCCAACAGGCCGGCGACGTGCTCCCCGAGCGCCGGCGCGTGCTTGAAGGCGTGGCCCGAGCCGCCGCCGAGCACCCAGTGGCGCTCCAGCTCGCGTGACGGCCCGGCGACGAAGTGGCCGTCGGGCGTCATCTCGTACGGCAGCACGCGCGCCCACAGCAGGCCGCTGTCGCGCAGCGCCGGGAAGCGGTGGCCGACGTAGGCGCTCAGCTCCGCGATCGACCGCGCGCGCGGGATCCGCTCGTCGTGGTCGAGGTCGAACGCCGGGCCCGGCACGTGCGTGACCGCCTTGACGCCGAGGCCGTCGACGTCGGGGAAGCCGTACGTCCCCATCCCGCCCTCCTCGCCGGCGTCGATCCAGGCCGGCCCGCCGCGCCACGCCGGCGCGCCGTTCCAGTGCAGCACGTCCTGCCACGCCGGCCGCACCGGCGCGTCGCCGGGCAGCAGCGCGCCGAGCCAGGCGCCGCACGCCCACACGACGTGATCGGCTTCCAAGACGCCGCCGGAGGCGAGCCGCGCGCGGCCGGGGCCGTCGGGGCGGGCATCGTCGAGCAGCAGCCGCGCGCCGTGGCGGCGCGCCCGCCGCAGCAGCGTCTCGACCGCCGCCCCGGCGCGGATCACGTACGCCTCCGGCTCGTGCAGGACGAAGGCGAGGTCGCCGGTCTCGACGTCCTCGAACAGCTCGCGCGCGGCGTCGGGCGCGAGCCGCTCGCAGGCGGCGCCGACCTGCTCCAGCCGCCGCTGCACCGTCGCCTCGATCCCGTCGTGCGAACGCGCGAACCAGGCGAGCCCCGTCCGCTGCAGGAGGTCCGCCGACTCCTCCTCCGCCAGCTCCTGCCACAGCGCGATCCCGCGCGCGGCCGAGCGGACGTACCAGAGGTCGGTCGCCTCGTCCCACTCGCCGTGGCCGAGCCGCAGCAGCCGCGTGCGGTCGCCGGAGCTGCCGCGCGCGTTCGCGGGCGCGTAGCGCTCGAGCACCGTCACCGCCCAGCCGCGCCGCGCGAGCGCGTCGGCGGTCGCGACGCCGAGCGCGCCCGCTCCGACGACGATCGCCGACGGCCCGCTCACAGCAGGAAGGTGAAGATCGGCGAGCCGGGCGGGACCTGCTCGATCTGCAGCGGGCTCTGCTCCATCCGCTGCAGCAGCGCGGGCAGGTCGAGCGCGCGCTCCAGCTCGATGCCGACGAGCGCCGGCCCGGTCTCGCGGTTGTTCTTCTTGACGTACTCGAAGACGACGATGTCCTCGCCCTGCGCCAGCACCTCGTCGAGGAAGTGACGCAGCGCGCCCGGCTCCTGCGGGAAGGTGACGAGGAAGTAGTGGCGCAGTCCCTCGTGCACCATCGAGCGTTCGAGCACGTCGCCGTAGCGCGAGACGTCGTTGTTGCCGCCGGAGACGACGCAGGCGACCGGACCCTGCGGCGGACGGCGCAGGAAGCTCTTCGCCGCGGCGCTCGCGAGCGCCCCGGCCGGCTCGGCGATCACGCCCTCCGACTGGTACAGCTCCAGCATCTCGGTGCAGACCGCGCCCTCCGGCACCGCCACGACCTCGTCGACGAGGTCGCGCACGAGCGGGTAGGTCTGCTCGCCGACGCGGCCGACGGCGGCGCCGTCGACGAACGTGTCGACGCGCGCGAGCGAGACCGGGCCGCCGGCCGCCAGCGCCGCGCCCATGCTGGCCGCGCCGGCCGGCTCGGCGCCGACGACGTGGATCGCCGGGTGGTGGCGCTTGAGCCACAGCGCGATCCCGGCGATCAGCCCGCCGCCGCCGACCGGCACGACGACGGTGTCGATCGCGGCGCCCTGCTCGCCGGCCTGCTCGGCCAGCTCCAGCGCGACGGTGCCCTGTCCGGCGATCGTGCGCGCGTCGTCGAACGGGTGGACGTAGATCGCGCCGGTCTGCGCGCTGTCGGCGTGCGCGGCGGCGCTCGCCTCGTCGTAGGAGCTGCCGGCGATCACCAGCTCGATCCACTCACCGCCGATGTCGGCGATCCGCTCGCGCTTCTGCCGCGGCGTGTTGGTCGGCAGGAAGACGCGCCCCCTGATGCGCAGCTCGCGACAGGCGAACGCGAGCCCCTGGCCGTGGTTGCCGGCGCTGGCGCAGACGACGCCGCGGGCGCGTTCCGCCTCGCTCAGCGACGAGATCAGGTTGAAGGCGCCGCGCGCCTTGTAGGAGCGGCAGACCTGGATGTCCTCGCGCTTGAGCAGCACCGGCACCCCGAGCCGCGCGGAGAGCCGCTCGCTCGGCTCCAGCGGCGTGCGCTTGAGGACCGGCGCCAGCAGCGCGGCGGCCGCCTCGATCGACGTGGCGGTGAGGTCGTCGGCGGCAGCGGTCATCGACAGGAATCTACTCGGGAAGGCCCGGCGGAGCTGTTCCTGCGACGTACCTCAGCGCACGACGCGCGGCGGCGCGAGGCCGGGTGCTCCGCCGCGCCCGCCGATCGTCTCACCGCCCGCGGTGCAGCTGACCTGCTTGCCGCGGTGGTCGCTCGTGAGGCGGAAGGTCGGGCGCGAGCCCTCCTGCTTCTGGTAGCCATCGATCGTGAAGCCGTAGTCGAGCTTGCGGGTCGGCTTCACGAGCCAGCGCACGTCGCATCGCACCGTGTGGCCGACCGCGGCGGTGCCGGTGATGCGCGCGCGGCCGATCACGGCCGGCGCCCACGCCGGTCTGGTCGCGAGCGCGAAGTCGCGCCCCTCGACGGCGTTCGCGTAGATCTCCGGGTCGCCGTCCTCGCCGCAGCTCGGGCCCCAGCTGACGACGCCGACGATCCGCGCCGACTCTGCCGGCCCGGCGAGCAGCGGGCCGCCGCTGTCGCCGACGCAGGCCGACGTCTTCACCCTCTTGCCTCTGGGCCCCGCGACCGGGCGGCCGCGCGTGCACAGCGACCAGCGCCGCTCCAGCGCCGTCGGCAGCTGGTCGGGGCACGAGCCGGGCGCGACGAGGTCGACGAGCGCGGAGCGGAAGACGCCCGCGCCGCTCCCGTCCGATCTGGTGGCGCCGCGGCCGATCGTGGTCGCCGCCGTCCCGGCGCGGGTGAGGCCGTCGGCGGCGGTGGCGATCGTCGCGACGGGAACGTCGAGGACCGGGCGGTTCAGCTCCAGGATCATCAGGTCGCCCGCGGGCGGCGGGAACTCGCGCTCCATCTTCGCCAGCTCGCGCACGTGCAGCGGCAGGATCGCCCGCCGGCGGATCGTGCGCCGCTCGTTCTTCGGGCCGACGAGCACCTCGTCGCTCTCCTCCAGCGCGGTCGTGCAGTGCGCGGCGGTCAGCACGCGATCGGGCGCGATCAGCGCCCCGCCGCAGCCCGTGCCAACGACTGAGAAGGCGGGGAACTGCGCCCGCGACGCCGGCGTGCCGCCGACGACGGCCGCCGCCGCCTCGAGGTCGTCGTCGTCGCCGGTCGGCGAAGCCGACAGCCGGTAGACGTTGCGCGGGCTGATCACCCGCGTGATCGCCTCGCCGAGCGCCTCGCTCGGGGCGACGCCTCTGCGCGCGATGTCGGCGTTGATCAGCGCGACGATCGTCGTCTTCGTCCGCGGGCGGTACAGCGAGAGCGTCTGGTAGCCGGGCAGCGAGCCGTTGTGACCGAGCCAGCCGTTGACGTTGAACATGCCGAGGCCGTAGACGATCGGCGCGTCACCGGCGACGGACGCGAGCCGCAGCCGCTGGGTTCTCGGCGACAGCAGCCCGCGGCCGCTGACGAGCCGCGGCGCCCAGATGCGCAGATCGCGCAGCGTCGAGACCATCTGCCCGGCCGACCAGGTCCAGGTCGGGTCCCAGCTCGTGGCGTTCGCGACGCGCCCGTCGGGCGTCGTGTCCGCGTAGCCCTGCGCGTGGGGCGACGGGAACCCGGTGCCGGCGGGGAAGCTCGTCTGCCGCATCCCCAGCGGCGCCGTGATGTGTCTGCGGATGTACGCGCCGATCCGCTCGCCGGAGACCTGCTCGACGACGAGGCCGAGCAGGATCGTGTTCGTGTTCGAGTAGTTGAAGCCCGTTCCAGGTGCGAACAGGAGCGGCTCGCCGATCGCGTACGACAGCAGCCTCCGCGGGGCCCACGGCAGGTACGGCTCGTCGGTCAGCAGTCTGTCAAACGACGGGACGACGCTGTAGTTGACGAGGCCGCTGCGCATCGCCGCAAGCTGGCGCAGCGTGATCGTGTCACCGCTGATGACGCCGGGCACGTACTTGGAGATCGGATCGTCCAGCGCGACCTTGCCCTGGTCGACGAGCTGCAGGAGCGCCGTCACCGTGAAGGTCTTCGTCACGCTGCCGATGCGCATGTAGAGGTCGCTGCGCATCGGGCGGCGCGTGGCCGCGTTGCGGACGCCGAAGCTCCGCACGTAGGGCGCTCTGCCCTGCTGCCAGACGCCGACGATCGCGCCGGGAGCGGCCGTCGTGCCGAGCGCCCGGCGGATCGATCTGGTCAGCGCCGCGTCGCGCTTCGACGCGGCGGTGGCGGCGGCCTGCGCGCCGCCCTCGTAGCCGGCCAGTGCCTTGACGATCCCGTCCTGGAGCGCGTACGCCGGCGACTCGATTCTGTCCGGCGGGACGAATTCCATCCGCATCCCGTTCATCATCACCGCGAAGGCGAACTGCTTCCCGCTCTCGCTCGTGCAGTAGCCGGTGATGTTGAGCGTCGAGTTCGCCTGCTTCGCGTCGACGCGCGTGCCGTCCTTGAGCTGGCAGCGACCCTCCGCGACGGTTCCGGCGAAGCGGCGCAGCGTGCCGTCGCGTCCGGCGAGCGAGAGCGACCGCGTGAAGGCTCTGCCCTCGGGCCGCTCGCGCATCTTGGTCAGCAGCCCCACGAGCTGCTGCGGCGACGTGCGATCGTCGAGCGTCTCGCCGGAGCCCGAGCGGATGCTCGGCGCGAGCCCGAACGTGTCCGCGATGGTGCGCGAGACGACGCGGGCGCCCCCGGCGCGCGAGCCGTTGCCGGCGACGCGAGCGCCGAGCAGCCGCAGCGTCGCGTCCGCCGCGTAGTTGTCCGACGGCTTGTTGATCAGTGCGGCGAGCCGTGCGACGGTGGGCGATCTGGTCGTCGCCAGCGTGCGGGCGCGCGACGGCGTGCGCGCGGCGCCGGCGGACCCGTCGACGCGGATCCCGGCGTCGCGCAGCGCGCGCGTGAGCCCGCTGGCGGCAAAGGTCGCGGGGCGGCGCTGCGGGGCGGCGCTCGTCGCGTCGCGCAGGCCGCGGTTGAAGCCGATCGGCGTGCGCGGTCCGTTCGGGATCGGTCGCTCGAAGACACCGGCGACGCCGTACGGGCAGCCGCGGCCGAACAGCGGATCGGCGCAGAGGACGAGCGGGAACTCCGTCCCGCCGTTGTCGCGGTACAGCGATGCGTCGCCGAGCACGCGGCCCGTGACGCGCCGCAGCCCCGAGCGGCGCAGCTGCGCCGCCAGCCGCTCGACGCTCGCGTCCGATCCGTACGCCTTGCGCGCGAAGGCCGCGGTGCCGAAGGTGAAGTCGCCGGAGCCGCGCAGGTAGAGGTCCCCGCTCCAGGTGGCGCCGCTGCGCCGCCCGACGCCGAGCACGTGCGTCGTCAGCCTGGTGTCCTCGCCCAGCTCGATCAGCGCGGTCGAGGTCGTGTACAGCTTGGTCACGGAGGCCGAGAGGCGCGGTCTGTCGCTGCGGTCGTCGAAGACGACGCGGCCGTCGGAGAGATCGACGACGTAGGCGCCGGCAGCCGACGGGCCCTTCGCCATCAGCGCGGTGAGCGTCGAGCGCAGCTGCTCCTCCGGGTTCGGCGCCGCGGCGGCGGTCGCGGGTGCGGCGAGCACGGTCGCGCCGACAGCGGCCGCTGCCGCGGCGAGCAGGCGGGCGCCACGCGGCCCGGCCGCTCCTCTGGTCACGTGGTTCATGGCCCCCACACTGCGCGTCGCGCCCGAGGCGGACAAGGGACCTGGGTCCCTGTTCGCGTGTCAGCGCGAGAGGTAGCGGACGACGGCGAGCACGCGCCGGTGATCCTCGCTGCTCTGGTCGATGCCGAGCGCGTTGTAGACGAGCGAGACGTGCCGGACGACCGACTTCTCGGTGACGTGGAGCCGCGCGGCGATCGCCGCGTTGCTGCGCCCCTCCGCCATCAGCGCGAGCACCTCGCGTTGGCGGCCTGTGAGACCGGCCAGCGGATCGCCCGGGCGCGGGCGGTCCATCATCGCGGCCACGACGACGGGGTCGAGCACCGTCCCGCCGTCGAGGACGCGGTGCAGGTCGGCGATGAAGGTCTCCAGGTCGGCGATCCGCTCCTTCAGCAGGTAGCCGACGCCGCGGTCGTCGTGTCTCAGCAGCTCGACGGCGTAGCGGCGCTGGACGTGCTGGGAGAGCACCATCACCGGCAGCCCCGGCCGCTCGCCGCGCAGCTCCAGGACCGCGCGGAGCCCGTCGTCGGTGAGATCGGGCGGCATGCGGATGTCCGCGATGACGAGGTCGGGTCTGAGCCCGATCACACGCCGCACGAGATCTCGCGCATCCTCGGCGAGCGCTTCGATCGTGAACCCCGCGCCCTCCAGCACGAGCCGCAGTCCCTCGCGCATCAGGACCTGGTCCTCGCCGATCACGACGCGCATGGGATCACCGCCCGCACGCGCGTCCCGCGGCCCGGCACGCTGTCGACGTACAGCTCGCCGCCGAGCGCCTCGACGCGGTCGGCCATCCCGCGGATCCCGCTGCCTGCGCGGGCGCGGGCGCCGCCGGCGCCGTCGTCGGCGACCGCGAGCACGAGCTGGCCGCCCGTCCGCTCCAGCGACACCGTCAGCGCCGCGGGGCCGGCGTGCTTGAGCGCGTTGGAGATCGCCTCGGAGAGGACGAAGTAGGCCGCGCTCTCGACGTCGAGCCGCAGGCGCTGCTCGAGCCCGGCGACGTGCAGCTCGATCGGCATCGGGAGGCGGTCGCGCAGGTCCTCGACCGCTGCCGCGAGCCCGCGCTCGGTGAGCTGCGCCGGCATCACGCCGTTGACCAGCTCGCGCAGCTCCTCGATCGCCGACTGGATGCCGGCCCGCAGCGTCGCCTGGTCGCCCCTGCCCGCTGCCTGCACCGCGAGCAGGACCAGCCGCGCCTGCAGGCCGTCGTGGAGGTCGCGGGCGATCCGGCGCCGCTCGCCGTCGGCGGTGGCGGCGATGCGCGCGCGTGAGGCGCGCAGCTCGACGGTCAGCCGCTGCCGGTCGAGCGCGATCGCGACGATCCGGCCGGCCTCGCGGATCTCCTCGGGCCGGTCGACCAGCATCGCGTCGTAGGTGATCGCGCCGACCGCGCGCCCACCCAGCTCGACGTCGACCGTCCCGCGACCGTTCGCGTGCGCCGGGAGGGCGACGGGGAAGCCGAGGTCGTCGACGAGCGCCTCCTCGCCGTGGACCCGGAAGAGGACCTGGACGGACGGGTCGCCGAGCGTCGTCGCCAGCGCCGCGCGCAGCTCAGGCCGCCCGGCCTCGTCGGAGCCGAGCCAGACGCCGAGCTCCGCGAGGTCGCTGGTGCGGTCGAAGCCGCCGCGCGAGGAAGCGATCAGGAAGACGATCGGCACGAGGCCGAGGCTGACCAGCTGCAGGATCGTGCGCTGCACCGGGTCGCCCTCGAAGACGCTGTGCTCCAGCGCGCTGCTGACCGGGACGACGAGCAGCGCGAAGATGCCGTAGACGGAGAGCGGGACGAGCACGCGGCGCTGCTCCGGGCGGGCCCGTCGCATCCGCCCGATCAGCAGCGCGGCGGTCGCGAGGATGACGATCGCGCCTGCGATGCGCTGCACCTGCAGACCGGCGTCGGCGAGGTCCGGGCGGTCCGCGAGCGAGAGCGGGTTGCCCGCGGCGAACAGGTACAGCGGTGCTTGCAGCGGCAGGGAGACGAAGTAGGCCGCGAGGACCACGACGCGCTCGGTCGTGGTGTGCAGCCGGCCGGTCGGGAAGCTCAGCAGCAGCTGCACGATCACCGCGAGGACGACCGTCCCGACGATCATGCCGACGGCCACCGGCACGGGCGCGTCGACGGCGGTGACCTCCGCCAGCAGCGCGAAGCCGCCGGCGACCACGAGCAGCAGCCCCAGGCGGCTGCTCGGCCGGCGCGCCCATGCCACCAGGCCGGTCGTGACGTACACCAGCCCGAGCACCGGGAAGAACGACGAGATGAAGGCGTACTGGCCGCCCTGGTGCAGGATCAGCGCGAACTCCGTGCCCGCGACGCAGACCGCGCCCAACCCGATCAACCACAGCGCGTAGGGCAGCGACCCGCTACGTGAGGTGGCGGGCGACGGGGACGACGCAGTCGGAGCCCAGGGGACGCGGATGCGACAATCCTGCCAGAACTGTCACCGCGGCAGACGAGCGTCCATGCGACGGTTCCCGGTGCGCTGACACGCCGCTCGCGCGGCGTGCCGGACCGGCCCGCTCAGCGGCCGAGCAGCGCGCAGACCGCGTCGGCCTGCACCGAGCGCAGCTGCCGCAGCAGCGCGCCCTTCGGCGGCGGGATGTTCAGCGTGGTCGTGACCGAGGCCGAACCGTCGGCGGTCGCGGCAGCCCACTGCGCGTAGCCCGGGAAGCTGCCGGTGTGGCCGTAGACGACGCCGCAGCGGGTCGTGTAGCGGAAGAGCGCGAGGCCGGCGGCGTTGGTGCCGGGGCCGGGCGGATCCGAGGAGCCGCGCACGAAGCTCAGCTGCTGCTCCTGCTCGGCGGCGCCGAAGAACCTGCGGCCGAGGTCGGCGCGGATGAAGGCGGAGAGGTCGCGCGGCGTCGAGACGATCGCGCCTGAGGCCCAGGCGCCGCTCGGGCTGATCGCGGAGGTCACGTCCTGCGGGGCCTCCCCGGGCGACACGACGTAGCCGTGGATGAACGGCGCCGGCAGCGACAGCCGTCTGGTCGGGAAGCTCGTCCGCGTCAGGCCGGCGGGACCGAAGACGATCTGCTGCAGCAGCGTCGGATACGGCGTCGAGGCGACCGCCTCGGCGATCAGGCCGATCAGGATGTTGTCGGTGTTCGAGTACTCGTAGCGCGAGCCCGGCGCGAAGGCGAGCGGCTCTCTGCGCACGAAGCCGACGATCTGCTGCGGCGAGACGTACGCCCGCAGGTCTCTCGTCGCGGACTCGGCGAAGCCGTCCGACTTCGTGTAGTCCGGGATGCCGCTCGTGTGGTTGAGCAGCTGGCGGATCGTCACCGCCGACCACGCCGCCGGCGCGCTCGGGAGCCGCTGGCCGAGCGTGTCGTCGAGGCTGAGGCGGCCCTCCTGCACGAGGTGCAGCGCGACAGCGCCGCTGAACGCCTTCGCGATGCTGGCGATCCGCATGTGCTGGTTCGCCGTCGGCGCGCCCCGTCGTCTGACGTCGGCGCGGCCGGCGCGCAGCACGGTCAGGCGCCCGTCGCGGTAGAGCGTCGCAACCGCGCCGGGAGCACCGCCTCTGGCCGCCACGAGCCGTCTGAGGCCGCGCTGGACGTCGGCGTCCGTCGTCCGCGCCTGCCCGACCGCGGGGACGAGCAGCGGCAACGCCACCGCGGCGGCGCACGCGATGCGCCTGGGCGCGGTCGAACGGATGAAGCGGGCCATGCGGACTCCTCGGGAACTGGGCGGGCAGCGCGGCGATCCGCGTCCGCAGACGGTCGCGCATCGGGCGGGTACCGGAAAAGGGACCTAGGTCCCTTGTTGCGGTTTCAGCGCTCTTGGAGGCTGACCGTTCGCGCTCCGCCACGTGAGCGGCTCCGAGTTCCCGAGGTCACCGATGCGCCGAGGTTCGTCTCTTCTTCCGACGCTGGTCGCGTTGACCGCCGCGTCGTCGCTCGGAGCGACCGCCCCGGCAGTCGCGGCCGAAGGGCCGGCCGCCGCTGCCGCCGCCGCGAGAGCCCGGCGCGCGGCCGCACCGGTGGTCTCACCGCGGCCGGGCGGGGTCGTGCGGGCCCACCGCGTCCGCATCCGCGTCCGCGCGGGCGACGCTCCGGGTGCGCTGCGGGTCCGCCTCAACGGCGTCGCGGTCGGTGCTGACTTCGGCGCGAGCCGGGGCGGCGTGCGCACGCTCGTGACGTCGGTCAGCCACGGGCTGCGCCGCGGCCGCAACGTGCTGCACGTGACGGTCGTGCGCTCCGGCCAGCCGCCGCAGCGGGCGACGGTCCGCTTCACGGTCCGCACGAGACAGGTGCTCACAGGCGCCGGTCGCAACCGGCGTGTCGCGGTCGGGGCGACGGCATCGATGGTCGGCCGCACGCACGGGCTGCCGCGCGCGAGCCGCCCCTCCGCCCGCTGGCGCGTCGTCGCCGGCCCTGGCGTGCGGCGGACGCGCGCGGCGCAGCCCCGCAGGGGCGCGCGCAGCGCGCAGCGCAACCTCGCGAACGGGCTGCCGCTCACGGCGCTGACGCCGCCGCTGCTGGCCTCGCCCGCCGGCCTCGCGGCGAGCTTCCGGCCCGTCGTCCCGGGCAGATACACGCTGCGGCTGACGAGCGGGAGCGGGGCCGCGAGATCGTCCGACGAGGTGACGCTGACCGCCGTCCCGCGCTCGCCGCTGGTGCCGGTCGACACGATGGCGGCCTTGACGGGCGCGGGGCGCGGCATCCGCGTCGGGGAGACGACCTACCGGCTGCGCGACGCGCAGGGCGCGCCGCAGAGCACCGCCGTTCCGGCGCTGCAGGTGGTTGTGCTCGACCGCGACACGCTGAGCCCGATCTCGAACAAGGCCTATGACAGCAGCCAGCGGGCGATCCCCGAGCTGAAGGCGCTGCACGACGACGAGCAGCTCGTGATCGTCTCGCTGCAGGCGGGCGACGCGTCGACGAGCGGCGACTTCGATGGCATCGACCAGGGGCTCGCGGGTATCGGCTTCCCGGCGGGCAAGCTGCCGGTCCGCCCAGGGTCGTTCTCGGGCGTCGGGGTGCCGAAGATGGAGCCCGGCGAGGCCGACGTCAGCGTCGTGCCGTTCTCGATGGACACCGGCCGGATCGCGACGTACGGGCGGATGCAGGGCTACCTCAGCCCTGACCAGTACCTCAATTACGGCTTCGTCCCGAGCGAGCGCGTCCCCTTCAGATACGTCGCGCCGGACTCGCCCTGCGGCCCTGGCGCCTCCTGCGCCGGGTCGGTCGGCTTCCGCGTGCGCGTGCAGGACTGGAAGACGCTCGATCCCGCCCGCGGCGGCGACGGGATCGTCTACCAGACCGGCCGGCCCGGCCTGAGCGCCGCGCAGCAGAGCGCCGAGGCCCAGAGCATGGTCAGAAACCTCGCGGCGGTCGAGGACGGCAACGTCGTGACCATCCAGGCCGTCAGCACGCGCGACGGCGCCGGCTACCTGCCGCCGATCGGGGAGATCGACAGAGCGACGATGACGGCGCTCGCGGACACGATCGCGCGCTTCGGCGGCACCCGCAACGCCCTCAACCGGATCGCCCGCACGACCGGCCCGGCCGCCAGCGGGGGCTCGACCTACACGCTCGTCGGCTGGAAGGACGCCGGCGAGGGCAAGGCCGCGGAGGTCGCGGCGAACGTCGACGGCGCCGGCCCCGCGCCCGCGCTCAGCGGCATCTTGCGGCCCGACCGCGAGTCGCGCTTCCGGCCGGCCGAGGTCTCCGCGACGAGCAGACCCTCCGCCGACCCGACCGCGCTCGCCTCGCTCGTGATGCAGGAGCCGGCGGGGGAGTGGCCATTGTCGGACCCCAGACACGCCGCCGCGATCGCCTACATCGGCGGCACGCTGCCGCGGCTCGGCTCCGACCCGCGCACCGCCTACTGGACGCAGAGCTTCACGGAGTCCGACACCAACGCGCTGATCCGCGACGTCACGAACACCGCGTACAGAGCGAACGACCGCTTCAGCGCGAGAGAGTTCGTCGAGGCGCGCGACCAGCTCGTGCTGGAGCTCGGCCTGGTCGGCAACGTCCGCTCCTACCTCTCGAAGCTGCAGCAGCCGTTCTCCGAAGGCCAGCTGAGCCAGTGGGTGACGGCGCAGACGGTCGCCGACCGAGTGCTCGAGGACGCCGAGAACCCCGACGACGAGGTGACGCTGTCGTGGCTCGAGCTGACCGCGCAGGTGCTCGAGCTGCTCGGACCGGCGACCGAGGAGGTCACCGGCGTCCTCGGCGGCCTGCTCGACATCGGCATGTGGGCGTACGGCTCGACGAAGAGCGGCGGCCCCAGCGAGGGCGAGATGCGGGTGCACGCGAACGCGCTCGGCAAGGCGCTGGTCGACAGAGCCGAGCAGGCGAAGGTGACGATCGACCGGATGGGCGACGTGATCGTCGGCGACTACGCGAAGCTCGCGATCGTCGGCAGATACGGAAGCTGCCTCGACTGCCCGGCGAGATACTCCTACCTGGCGCTCAGCGGGAGAGACATGTCGCGCAACAGAGCGCAGATCGACCGCGGCGTCCAGCGCCTCGCCTACCAGAAGCTGCTGCCGCTCGGCTTCCCCGTGATGGCACTGACGCGCGTCGGCAGACTCAACGACTGGCCCCGCAGCACGGCGCCGGACGTCCGGAACTACGCCTGCAACGGGTACCGGCCGTGGATGGACTACGAGGAGAGCGCTTCCACCTCCCTGCTGCAGGAGCTCGATCCGGCAGGCAGAGTGAACGCGTATGACACGTTCGTGATGTCGCGTCCGCCCGGCATCTCGACCGGGCACGGCACGCCGCCGTCGAACGAGCTGCTCGAGCTGATCTTCGGCGCCGAGAGACTCGCCATGGATCCGGGCGCCTTCATGGCGGCGGCCAGACACCGCACCTGGTTCGGCACCGAGGACAGAGAGCGGAGCGCGTGCTACTGGCTGAGATAGCGCGGCCGACGCCGTGACGACGATGAAGACGACGAGGAGCAGCATGAGACGACTGACCGGAGCAGGCGCGGCGATCGCGCTGGCGTGCATCGCCGCACCCGCGGCCGACGCCGCGCCGATCGGGCCGGTGCCGGGCCTGCCGGCTGAGGCACTGCCCGTGATGAACCAGCCCGCCTACGGCCACTCGAGCTGGAACATCGCGGTCCGCGACGCCGCCACCGGCGCGTCGGTGATCTCGCTGAACTCCGACCTGATGGTGCAGCCCGCGTCGGTGGTCAAGACGTACAGCGCGGGCGCGGCATGGCTGCAGTTCGGGCCGGAGAGCCGCGTGACGACGCCGGTCAAGCGCAGCGGGAGGCTGACCCGTGGGACGCTGCGCGGCAACTTGATCCTGGTCGGCAAGGGCGACATGACGATGGACGGCCGCACCAATGCGGACGGCACCGTCGACTTCGCCAACCTCGATCACAACGACGCCAACGAGATCCCCGGCGCGACGCTCACCTCCGGCAACCCGCTGCGGGGACTGGACCGGCTCGCGCGGCAGGTGCGCAGATCCGGGATCCGACGGGTCTCAGGCAACGTGATCGTCGACGACCGGCTGTGGGAGACCTCCCACCTCGAGAACGGTCCCGTCACCCCGATCGCGATCAACGAGAACCTGATCGACTTCGTCACGAAGCCGGGACGGGTCGGGCAGATCGCGACGCAGACGATGATGCGGCCGAAGGTCGCGCCGTGGAGGGTGATCAGCGAGGTCAGAACGGTCGCCGCGGACGGGAGAACGAGAATCGCCGTCAGCTCGCCGCGCCACGGCCTCGTCGTGCTGTCGGGGACGATCACGGCGAACAGCGGGCCGGTCGTCAACACCTATGCGTTCGAGGACCCCGCGCGGTTCGCTCGCACGGCGTTCGTCGAGGCGCTCGGACGGGCCGGCGTGAAGGTCGGCGCCGACCCGGTCGCCGCCAACCCGGAGCGGCTGCTGCCGAGCAGAGCGGCGACCGAGCGGCTGCGCACGGTCGCGCGGCTGCGGTCGCTGCCGCTGCGCGAAGAGGCGACCTACGTGCTGAAGGTCAGCTACAACCGCGGCGGGCAGCTGCTGATCTGCCGCCTCGCGGTCGCTGCCGGCAGCAGCGACTGCGACGACGGCCTCGCGAAGGCGCAGCAGATCTGGGCCGCGGCGGGGCTGGACACCGACGGCGCGGTGCTGAAGGACGGCTCGGGCCTGACCGGCAACCTGGTCACGGTGGAGAACCAGGCGCAGCTGCAGGCGATCATGAACAAACGCCCCGACGCCGCCGCGTGGCAGGCGACGCTGCCGATCCTCGGCGTCGACGGCTCGCTCGCGAGAGTGCAGGCGAACACGCCGGCGGCGGGCAGAGTCTTCGCCAAGACCGGCACGCTCGGCGACTGGGACGGCTTCAACCGCCGCTTCGTGCTGCCGACCAAGGCGCTCGGCGGGGTCATGGACACGAGAGGGGGCCGGCGCTTCACCTTCGCGATCGTCGTCACCAACTCGATCTTCCCCGACCTGCAGGGCCTCTTCGCGGCCAACGACGACGTCGGCAAGGTCGCGGCGCTGATCCAGCAGGGCTACTGAGCGCGGCTGGCGGTCGGTCCCCCGCCGCCACGGCGGGGGACCTAGACCGCCCCGAGCGCGAGGCTGAGCCCGAGCGCGAGCATGATCGCCGCAATGCCGGCGTCGAGCAGGCGCCAGGCGGCCGGCCGCGCGAACAGCGGCCGCAGCGCCGAGGAGCCGTAGCCGAGCGTCGCGAACCACAGCACGCTGCCGCAGGCCATCCCGCCGGCGAAACACCAGCGCGCGTCGCCGTGGGCGTCGGCGGCGGTGCCGGCCAGCACGACCGTGTCGAGGTAGACGTGCGGGTTGAGCCAGGTCAGCGCCAGCGTCGTCGCGAGCACGGCAAGCGGGCCGCGCGCGGCGCCGGCCGCGTTGTCGGCGGCGCCCGCGCCGCCGCGCCAGGCGCGGCGTGCCGCCAGCGCCGCGTAGGCGAGCAGGAAGGCTGCGCCGCCGATCCGCGCCGCGGTGCCGAGCACCGGGACGGCGGCCAGCAGCGCGCCGGCACCGCCGACCCCGAGCGCGATCAGCGCGACGTCGGAGATGGCGCAGGTGACGACGACGACCGTGCGGTGCTGGCGCAGCAGGCCCTGTCGCAGCACGAAGGCGTTCTGCGCGCCGATCGCGACGATCAGCGAGAGGCCGAAGGTGAGCCCGGCGATGGTCGCCAGCAGTGCCGCGGAGGAGGACATCGAGCGGTGATGCTCGCGCATCGCTTCGCTGAAGCCCAACAACATTTTCTTCGGTATCTGTAGCGTTGCTTCAGTGGAGTTCGACTCGCAGCAGCTGCGCGCGCTCGCCGCGATCGCGGCCGCCGGCTCGCTTGACGGCGCCGCGGAGGCGCTGCGGCTGACGCCGTCGGCGGTCAGCCAGCGGCTGCGCGCGCTCGAGCGGGCAGCCGGCCAGGTGCTCGTCGTCCGCAGCCGACCGATCGCGCTGACCGCCGCCGGCGAGGTGCTGCTGCGGCTGGCGACGCAGGTCGCGCTGCTGGAGCGGGAGGCCGGTCGCGAGCTGGCCGGCGAGCAGGCCGAGGAGGGGCGCGCGCTGCTCGCCGTCGCCGTCAACGCCGACTCGCTCGCGACCTGGTTCCTGCCGGCGGTCGCACCGCTGGCCGACACGATCGAGCTGCACGTCCGCCGCGAGGACGAGACGCAGACCTCCGAGCTGCTGCGACGCGGCGCCGTGCTCGCCGCCGTCACGACGGAGACGGCGCCGGCCGCGGGCTGCGTCGCCAGCGCGCTCGGCGCGATGCGCTACGTGCCGGTCGCCGCACCGGCCTTCGCCGCGCGCTGGTTCGGCGACGGCGACGGTGACCCCGCCACCGGTTTCCGCCGCGCGCCGGTCGTCTGCTTCGACGCCGCCGACGAGCTGCAGGAGCGCTTCCTGCGCGCGCGGACGGGCGCCGGGATCACCGCCCCGCGCCACCTCGTCCCGACCACCGCGGACTACCTGCGCGCGATCGAGCTGGGCTTCGGCTGGGGGCTGGTGCCGGAGCTGCAGCTCGGCGAGCGGATCACGCGTGGCGCGCTCGTCGTGCTGGACGACGAACGGCTCGACGTGCCGCTGCAGTGGCAGCGCTGGTCGCTGGCGACGGCGTCGCTGACGCGGCTGACGGAGGCGGTGCTGGCGGCGGCGCGAGCGACGCTGCGTCAGCCGGGCTGAGGCGCGACCAGCTCCCCCGCGAGCAGGTCCATCAGCAGGCCGTCGTGCCACGTGCCGTCGAGGCCGCGCTCGTAGCGGCGCATCACGCCGACCGCCCTGAAGCCGACCCGCGTGTAGACGGCGATCGCGGCGGCGTTGTCAGCGGCCGGATCGATCGTGATGCGATGGTGACCGCGCGCGTCGAACAGGTGCCGCGCGAGCGTCACGAGCGCGTCGGTGCCGATCCCGCGGCCGTGGTGGTCGGGGTGGATCGCGATGTCGATCCCCGCGTGGCGGTACATCGGATCGTCCTCTTCCCAGCTCTGAATCAGGCCCAGCGGCGCGCCGCCGTCGCGCGGCTCGATCGCGTAGCGCGTCTCGCCGGGCTCGCGCTCGACCAGCTCGCCCGGGTCGGACTCGCCCCACCAGCGCACCACGCCGGGATGCGAGAGCAGCTCGGCCAGCCAGCCGCGATCGTCCTCGGTCACCTCGCGCAGCCGCACCCGCCGTCCCTCGATCGTCTCCATCCGCGGGAGTCTGCCCGCACCGCCGGCCGGCGCCCGTCAACATGCAGGGCCGCTGATGGCCCCCGCCCCTCGCAACCTCGTCAACCTCAAGTCCGTCGAGAAGGGCTACGCCAGCCGCACGGTGCTCGACGGCGTCACGCTCGGCATCAACGCCGGCGACCGGATCGGGATCGTCGGCGTCAACGGCGGCGGCAAGTCGACGCTGCTGAAGCTGATCGCCGGCGCCGAGCAGCCCGACCGCGGCGCGGTGACGCGCATCACCGGGCTCGACCTCGCCGTGATCGGCCAGGGCGACGAGCTGGACGGCGCCAAGACGATCCGCGACGAGCTGGTCGGCGGCCGCGCCGACCACGAGTGGGCCGGCGACGCGCGCTTCCGCGAGGTGCTCGACGGGCTGCTCGGCGGCGTCGCGATGGCACGCTTCCCGCAGGGGCTCGACACGCCGATCGCGCCGCTCTCCGGCGGCGAGCGGCGGCGGATCGCGCTCGCGCAGCTGCTGCTCGACAACCCCGACCTGCTGCTGCTCGACGAGCCGACCAACCACCTCGACGTCGAGGGGGTCGACTGGCTCGCGCGCCACCTCGCCGCGCGCAGAGGGTCGATGGTCGTGATCACCCACGATCGCTGGTTCCTCGACGCGGTCGTGACGCAGACGTGGGAGGTCGCCGACGGCGACGTCCACCAGTACGAGGGCGGCTACGCCGCGTACGTGCTCGCGCGCGCAGAGCGCGACCGCCAGGCCGCCACGCGCGAGGAGAAGCGCCAGCAGCTGATCCGCAAGGAGCTGGCATGGCTGCGGCGCGGGCCGCCGGCGCGCACCGCCAAGCCGAAGTTCCGCATCGAGGCGGCCAACGCGCTGATAGCGGACGAGCCCGACGCGCGCGACGGCGTCGAGCTGCTGAGATTCGCCAGCGCCCGCCTCGGCGGCAAGGTGCTCGACGCCGAGGAGGTGTCGGTCGCCTACGGCGAGAAGGTGCTGCTGCGGCGCGCGACCTGGCGCCTCGGGCCCGGCGATCGCGTCGCGCTGGTCGGCGTCAACGGCTCGGGCAAGACGACGCTCGTGAAGCTGCTCGCGGGGGAGTTGGAACCGTCGAGCGGCGTCGTCGAGCGCGGCGCGACGGTGAGACTGGCGCACCTGTCGCAGGAGACCGTCGAGCTGGACGGCGGCCTGCGCGTGCTGGAGTCGCTGGAGCAGGTGCGCGGCCGGATCAGACTGGGCGACGGCGTCGAGCTGACGGCCGGCCAGCTGTGCGACCGCTTCGGCTTCCGCGGCGTCAAGTCGCGCACCTTCGTCAGAGACCTGTCCGGTGGCGAGCGGCGGCGGCTGCAGCTGATGCGGCTGCTGATGGGCGAGCCGAACGTGCTGCTGCTCGACGAGCCGACCAACGATCTCGACATCGACACGCTGACGGCGCTGGAGGACCTGCTCGACGGCTGGCCCGGCACGCTCGTCGTCGTCTCCCACGATCGCTACTTCGTCGAGCGCGTGACCGACAACGTCTACGCGCTCGCGCCCGACGGCTCGATCCGCCACCTGCCGCGCGGGATCGACCAGTACGTGGACGAGCGGCGCGGGGCGAGAGCACCCACCGCCGCGCCCGCACCCGTTGCCGCGCCCGCCGCCAAGCCCTCGCTCGGCGGCGGCGAGGCGCGCGCGATGCGCAAGGAGGTCCAGCGGCTGGAGCGGGCGCTGGAGAGAATGGACGCGCGCGAGGCCGACCTGCACGAGCGGATGGCCGGCGCCGCGACCGACCACGGCGCCCTCCGCGAACTGGGCGACGAGCAGACCGCGCTGGCCGAGGAGCGCGATCGCCTGGAAGCCGCCTGGCTGGAAGCCTCAGAAGCGCTCGAAAGCTGAGGAG
Source organism: Conexibacter stalactiti (assembly GCF_033542075.1). NCBI lineage: Bacteria > Bacillati > Actinomycetota > Thermoleophilia > Solirubrobacterales > Conexibacteraceae > Conexibacter > Conexibacter stalactiti. Next base: position 16,680 of record NZ_JAWSTH010000049.1, on the reverse strand, counting down.
CGCAACTCTGCTGCGGTAGAGCAGCAGTAGACCTGCACTGCTCGCGTCAGAGCGCCGCCGCCGCGGCCTCTTCCAGTCTGTCGTCGCCCCAGAACAGCCGCCCGCCGACGTCGACCGTCGGGACGCCGGTGACGCCGCGCGCGATCGCGGCGTCGGTGACGGCGCGCAGGCGGGCCTTCACCTCCGGCCGCGCGACGCCGGCCTCGACGGCCGCGCGCGAGAGCCCGGCCGCCTCGGCGGCCTCCAGCACGACGGCGAGGTCGCTCAGGTCGCGGCCGTGGCCGAGCCCCGCGTCGAACGCCGCGAGCGAGAACTCGCGCAGCCGCCCGCGCTCCTCCGCGATCAGCGCGGCGCGCAGCACGACGATCGAATAGGTCGCTCTCGGCCAGCCCGGAGGCCAGCGCAACGGCAGGCCGAGCGCGGCGGCGCGCCGCTCGCAATCCTCCATCCGCGCCGTGCGATCCGCGCTCTCCTCCCACGACCACGGCACCTTGCCGATCTCCACGACGAGCGGTCCGAAGGCGATCGGCTGCCAGCGCGCCGCCGGCAGCAGCGTGCCGATCCGGTGGGCGGCGAGATACGCGTACGGCGAGCTGAAGTCGTAGTAGAAGCGCATACCTCGCAGTTTGCGGACCTTTCGCCGAGGTGGACGCCGTTACGCGCTCGGCATGGCACCCTGTGCGGCGATGGCAGACGTCGATTCGCTCCAGAACTCCGAGGAGGCCGTGGCGCAGCAGCGTCAGGAGGCCGCCGAAGCCTCCCGCCAGGCCGCCCTCCAGCAGCTGCGCAAGACGCCGCTCGCCGATACGGCCAGCAAGGCGCAGCGGCGCGTGAGCGCCACGCTCGACCAGGTGCAGACCTCGACCAACATGCGCGAGGGCCCGCTGCCCGAGGTCGAGGAGCTGGCGATCTCGCTGCTGGAGACCGGCCTGCTGCACCCGCCGCTCGTGCGCGAGACCGGCAACCCCGACATCCCCTACGAGCTGGTCGCCGGCGCGCGCCGCCTGGCCGCGATGCGGCTGGTCGACGAGGCCGAGGGGACGCCGCGCACGTGGGATCTCGACGTGCGCGTCGGGATGACGCGGCGCGAGGCGCTGACGCTCCAGTTCGCCGAGAACTTCCACCAGAGAAAGCCCGAGCCGATCATGTTCGCGCGCGCCGTGCGCCAGATCATGATCGAGGACCCGGAGCTGACCGCCGCCGAGGTCTCGCGCATCACCGGCGCGCCGGCCGACTGGACGCGCAGCGCGCTGAAGCTGCTCGATCTGCCGGCGATCGCCGAGCGCGTCGAGGCCGGCGACCTCGCCTTCACCGCCGCCGACATGGTCCGCCGCGCGATCTCGACCGGTCGCGTCGACGAGGAGGAGGCGGTCGAGCTGGCCGCGAAGGCGGCCGACGGCGAGATCACGACCGGCGAGCTGAGAAGAGCGGTCGGCTACGTGCCGCCGAAGCCGGAGAACTACGACCAGCTCGCCTCGGAGCTGGACAGACAGCGCTGGGAGGCCAGACGCGCGGCCGACGCCGGCGAGGGCAGAGGCGACGCCGACCAGCGCGACTGGGAGAGCGGCGGCCACGAGCAGGCGCCGGGCTTCTCCGCCAACGCCGGCGGCCTCGACGGTGCCGCCCGCCCCGTCGACCCCGCGGCCGGCGGCGCGCGCCCCGACGCCACCGCCGGCGAGAGCGCCGAGGAGGCCGAGCGGCGCGCCAGCGAGCTGGACGCCTACCTGCTCGGCCGCGTGCTGAACGGGATCGCCGACGACTACCGCGAGCTGCTCGGGATCGTCGACGACGAGGAGTCGTTCCAGTACGCCTTCGCGCTGCGCCCGTACGAGCGCGTCGCGGCGCTGCGGATGCTCGCCAGAAAGCTGCTGGAGGCCGACCGCAACCCGCCGCGCGAGCTGGCGCACCTGGCCGGCGCGGGGGCCTGAACGAGCTTCCGTCGCGGGCTATCGCACCGTCGGCGAGCTGCCGCGCCGTGCGTCCTGGATCGTCAGCACCGTGACAGCGTCACGGACCTCGTCGTACTCGTAGACGATCACCAGCCAGGGCCAAGGTCCGAGCAGATAACGGGTACCAGCCCAGACTCCGTCGAGCTGTCGCCCCATTCGCGGAAATCGCCCCACGCTGCGCAGTCGTGCGCGTATCCGTCGAGGTGTATCGCCCGGCAGCTCGTGACTGACGATCAGCTCGTCCAGATCGTCGACGGCCGCCCGCGTCAGGCGGACCGTCGCCACTACAGATCGTCGAGGTCGATGACCTCGCCTCGGTCCGCTTGCTCGCGACCGAGTTGGAGGCGCCCGGCGGCCCCAGGGATGCGATCGAGCACAGCCGTCATGTCAGCCGACGTCTGCTCGAGTTCGTCGAGCGTCTCGGACAACAGCGTGAGCGCGAGCGCGTCCTTGTCGGCGTGCGCGCGCTCCGCGAGCGCGGCGAGCCGAGCGGCCGCGTCGTCGTCCAGCGTCAGCTCGATCCGTTGCGCCATACGGGCCAGAGTATCGCCCGTCGAACGGCTCGGCTACAGCCGATGTCTGGTGTCTACCGCAGCTCCCGCATCGCTGGCAGCGTGCCGAGCGACAGCAGGCGCGCAAGCCGCTCGGCGTCACGGGCCGTGAACCCGCCCGCGATCAGCGCCCCGTCGTCGCCGTCGATTCCGTCCGGCAGCCGCTGCGGGTCGATCGCGGCGATCGACAGCAGGCGTCCGTCGAGCACGACGGCGAAGTGCTGCGCGATCTCGGCCGCGCTCACGCCCGGCAGCATCAGCGACTGGCCGCGCCGGGCGATCGCGCGCGTCGCTCTGTGGAACTCCCGGCGCCCCTCCGCCGTCAGGTCGAAGCGCACGTCGGGCTGACCGCTCGCGTTCGTCGCGGCGCGCGGGTGGACCAGCTCCGCGCCGGTCAGCGCCGGGCGCCCGCGCAGCACGTAGAAGCGCGCGCGCGGATCGTCGCGCGGCAGCGGGCTGCGGCGACCGCCGTCGAGCGCCTGCACGACCGTTCCGAGCCCATCATGCGGCCGCGAGAGGTTCTCCGGCACCTGCGCCAAGGTGCGCGCCAGCCCGAGCCGCATCCCGCCGGAGGCACCAGCCGTGCGACTGATCGAAGTCGCCCGCGCCGCGCCGTCAGCGAGCCCCTCCGCGACCGAGCGGCCGTCCGTCAGCAGCACGCTCGCCTCCCAGTCGTAGAACCGCAGGACGCCGGGAGCGAGTGCCGCGCGCGCGTCCGCGGCCGGCTCCGGCGTCCGGCTCGGCAGCTCGACCGTCAGCCGGTTGCCGTCGCCGACCACTTGCGACGGTCCCGGCCCGATCGCCTCCAGCCGCGCCTGCGCCAGCCCGACGTAGCGTGCCGAGAAACGGCCGCGCTCCACGCGGTAGACGAGCGAGCGGCCCGGCTGGAACCCGCTCGGCCGGACGGCGCCGAGTCGGATCGTCTGGCGCATCACGCGGCCATCCGAGTGGACCACGTCGACGTGCACGTCGACGCCGCCACCGCGCGGCAGCGTCGCGCCGAACGGCCGCGCCGTCAATCGCTCGCCGACCGTGCTGATCGTGACGGGCCGCTCGCGCAGCAGTGTCGCCCCGCTCGGCCCCTGCCCTCCGCGGGCCGCCGGCATCGACAGCACGACCCGCTCGGCGCCGGTCTCGGCCAGCCCCGTCACGACGACGCGGTCGCCATCGACGCGCGCGGCGAGCCACGCCAGCCCATCGCGTTCAAGCGCGGGCCGCAGCAGCTCCGGCGAGCTGCAGCTCGTCATGCCGGCGGCATCGCGTCCGTTGGGACGGTTGGCGCAGAGCGCGCCGTGCTCGTTCGCGAAGACCTCGAAGCTCCCGCCGGGCACGGCCAGCTCGACCCGCGCGGCCGGCGACAACGGCGAGCCGCCGTCGAACGGCCGCGCGACGACGAGGACCGCCGCCAGCAGCGTGACCGTCACAGCCGCGCCGGCGATCCGCTGGCGCGCATGCCGCCGGCGGCGACGCCGCTCGACGGCCGCGCCGACCAGCCGCTCGCCGATGCGCGCGAGCGGGTCGCCGCCGCCGCTCGCGGTCGTCGCGCGGCCGCGGGGTGCGTGGTGCTGGTGCTCGCTCATCGCTGCCGTCCCTCTCTCACCGCGGTCATCCGCACGCCGACGCGGCGCAGGCCGCGGTGGACGCGCGCCCGCACGTTCTGCTCGCTCGTCTGAAAGCGCGCCGCCAGCTCCGCGTACTCCCGCTCCTCGACGATGCGCGCGAGCACCGCCGCGCGCTGGTCCTCCGGCAGGTCGCCGACCAACCGCAGCGCAAGCGCGCCGTCGGCCTGCTCGCTGAGCCGCCGGTCGACCTCCGCGATCTCGTCCTGCGACAGGTCGAGCGTCGCGATCCCCAGCCGCTGGAGCGCGCTGTCGGCGGTGCGCGCCCGCCGCAGCGAGTCGATCAGCTTGTGGTTGGCGATCGTCAGCAGCCAGGCCCGCACCGGCGCCTCGCCGGGCCGGAAGCGATCGGCCGACTGCAGCGCGGCCGCGAACACCTCCGCCGTCAGGTCGAGCGCCAGCTCGGTCGAGCGGGTGCGCGCCCGCAGATAGGCGAGCAGCGCCGGCGCATGGCGCTCATAGACCGGCCCGAAGGCGGCCGGATCACGGCGCGTGGCAGCCAGCAGCTGCTCGTCTGTGCGGTCGTCGTGCCCCATCTACACGGTTCCACGCGGGAGCCGCTCCCCTGTGACGAGCGATTAGTCTCACAGAGGTGAGTGACGCGCAGGCAGATCAGCCGGGCCGGGCGATCGTGCGGATCGAGGCCGGGAGCGTCCCCGCGCTCGGCGACGTCGTCGACGTGCTGCGCGCGAAAGCGGTGGCGCTGGAGCGGCTGGCGGCGACGATCGAGCGCCTGCGCGCCGACGGCTGGCGCACCGACGGCGCCGTCGGGCTCGCCTTCTCCCTCGGCGTCGACGGCGTCCACGTCGAGCGCGACGTCGCCGGCTTCGGCGAGCTCGAGCGGCTCGCCGGGGCGCTCCCGGCCGGCACCGTGCTCCACTGGCACCGCCACGACCGCAGCTGGCGCTCCGGCGGCTGGATCGCGGGGCTGCCGCCGGCCGAGCAGCTCGGCGAGACCGACGAGCTGCCCGTGATCGTGCAGTCGACCCGCTCCGGCCGCCAGACCCGCTGCGAGGACCAGCAGCAGCTCGTCGCCGCGATCCGCCTGCATCTGGAGGAGATCCGCGACGCGCTCGACAGCGACGCGCTGACGCGCGCACGGGCTGACGAGGTGCGCGCCCAGCTGCGCGCGCTCGACGCCGGCGAGGCGCCGCAGGTCTTCTACCGCTTCGAAGGCTCGCCGGAGGCCGAGGACGCGCTCAACAGCGCCCACATGGTCCACGTCACGCCGGAGGCGCTGGCGCTGTGGGAGGGCTTCCAGGACGGCGTCGCGGGCGAGCCGCTGTACGAGGGCGACACGCGCCTGGAGGGGCTGACGGGGCTCGCCTTCCGCGACGGCTTCCGCCGCGGCGAGGAGCGCGCGCACCTGCTCGGGCGCTGAGCGCGTCGCGGCCGGGCGTCCCGCGCGAGGCGACGGCGCACGCCTCAGCCCGCGCCGTCGCCGTACTCGCGCGCGAGCACGGCGACGTGCAGCGTCAGCAGCTGCTCGGGATCGCCGAGGTCGACGCCGAGCAGCTGCTCGATCCGCGTCAGCCGGTGGTAGAGCGCCTGCCGGTTGAGGTGGAGTGCGCGCGCCGTCTCGGCCTTGCGCCCGCCGTTGGCCAGCAGCGCCTCCAGCGTCGGCATCAGCACCAGCTTGCGCGCGCGGTCGTGCGCGACCAGCGGCCCCAGCACGCGCTCGACGAGCGCCGCCTGCTCGGCGTCGTCGCGGCCGGCCCACAGCAGCCGCCGCAGCTCCAGCGCCGCGACGTCGTGCCACGGGCGCGGCGGCAGCGCGACCGCGGCGGCGGCGCTCTCCTCGCTGCGGCGCAGCTCGGCGCCGGCCTCGGCGGGCACGCTCGCGCGGCCGGCCGCGAGCGTCACACGCTCGGCGCCGACAGTTCTCGCGAGCACCCGCTCCAGCAGCTCGGCGACGGTCGTCGCGGCCGCCGCGCGCTGTTCGGCGACGGCCGCGTCGGCATCGACGGAGCCGTCGCCGCTCGCCCCGCCACCCCCGTCGCGCAGCGCCACCAGCAGCAGCACGGTCGCGCTCGACGGCCGCCGGCCGACGACGGCCTCCCAGCCGCGGTCGGCGAGCAGTCGCTGGACGTCGCGCAGCGCGCCGTCCCAATCGGCGCCGACCGGCGCGATCGCGCCGCGCACCTCGGCGGCGAGCGGCAGCAGCAGCGCGGGCACTCTGCGCAGGCCGGCGGCGAGCGCGGCGCGGCCGACCGCGGAGGGCGCGACGCGGCCGTCGGCGAGGTTGACGAGCAGGTTGCCGCGCTCGCGCGCCGCCAGCTCCTCCTCCTGCCGCGCGCGCAGCAGCGCCAGCGCGACGATCGCGCCGGCCTGGTCGAGCGCGACGCCGGCGAGCGCGTCCCACGGCGGGCGCAGCTCGGCGACGAGCAGGCGGCCGTCGTCGTGATGACCGCCCATCCGCACCGCGGTCGCGCGCACGCCGGGCGCGCCGGGCCGCCGCGCGACCTCCCACAGCTCCAGCGGATCGCCGCCGCTGCCGTCGCCCGGCAGCGCGTGCGACAGCAGCCGGCCGCCCGGATCCTCCAGGAAGACCGGCGCGTGCAGCGTCGCGGCGAGCGCGGCCAGCACCGCCGGGATCCCTTCGCCGTCGAGCATCAGGTCGGTCAGCTCGCGCTGGATCTGCTCGCCGCGCCGCAGCAGCGCGTACTGCGAGGAGACCAGCTCGGTGTGGATCGCCTCGGTGACGGCGACGAACGGGATCTCGCTGCGCAGCACGATCAGCGGCAGCTCGGCCTGCGCGGCGGCCTCGACGAGCGCGTTCGGCGGCTCGGCGAAGACGGTCCCCAGCTCGATCACGAGCGCGGCGGCGTTGCGGTCGGCGAGCGCGCGGACGAAGCGGCGCTGGTCGGCCGCGCGGCTGCCGATCCCCATGCCGGTGCTCAGCAGCATCTCGCCGCCGGTCAGCAGCGCGGCGATGTTCGCGACCTCGCCGGCATGGACCCAGCGGATCGTCCGGTCGAGCCGCTCGGCGCCCGCGACGACCTCCGGCAGCCCGCGCCGCAGCGCCGGCAGCTCGAGCGCGCGCCGGACCGTGATCGCGGGAAGGGGTCTGTCGTCGAACGCAGTCATGCCATGCCGTCCCCGCGCCGTCACGCGGCAACTCGTCGCTGAATGCACGGTCCGGCGCGACAGGGCGTCGCAACTCGCCGGCCGCGTCTTCGCGGGCGCGCTCGCGCAGGATACCGTCGCACGATCGCCTCCCCCTGGCCGCACACACCCCCGAGCGCCGCCGATCGCGCGCGCTACGCCGACGCCTCGACGACCCCGTACTGGCTCGACGCGCTCCCGCCCCGTCCTCCGCAACCGCCGCTCTCCGGTCCCGCCGCGACCGACCTCTGCATCGTCGGCGGCGGCTTCACCGGCCTGTGGGCCGCGCTGCACGCCAAGCGCGCCGACCCGGCACGCGACGTGCTGCTGCTGGAGGCGGCGACGATCGCCTGGGGCGCGAGCGGTCGCAACGGCGGCTTCGTCGCCTCGTCGCTGACGCACGGCCTCTCCAACGGCGCCGAGCGCTTCCCCGACGAGATCGAGCTGCTGGAGCGACTCGGGCTGGAGAACTTCGCGGGGATGCGCGAGGACGTCCGCGCGCACGCGATCGACTGCGGCTGGGAGGAGCCGGGCGAGCTGGCGCTGGCGCAGGAGCCGCACGAGCTGGCGTGGCTGGAGGAGGCCGCCGCGGAGGCGCGCCGCTTCGGCCATCAGGTCGAGCTGCTCGACGCCGCGGCGGTCGCGCGCGAGGTGCGCTCGCCGCTCTACCTCGGCGGGCTGCTGACGCGCAGCGGCGCCGCGCTGGTCGACCCGGCGAGACTGGCCGCCGGGCTGCTCGACGCGGCGCTCGCTGCCGGCGTGCGCGTGCACGAGCACAGCGCCGCGCTCGGCCTCCAGCGCGACGGCGGCGGCGTGCGCGGAAGCCGCGACGGCGACGGCAGCGGCGGCCAGCTCGGGAGCGCCATCACCGTCACGACCGCCGGCGGTCGCGTGCGCGCGCGCAAGGTGCTGCTCGGCACCAGCGCCTTCCCGCCGCTGCTCAAGCGGCTCGCCCACTACATCGCGCCGGTCTACGACTACGTGCTCGTGACCGAGCCGCTGAGCGCCGAGCAGATCGCGGCGATCGGCTGGCGCGGGCGCCACGGCCTGGCCGACTGCGCCAACCAGTTCCACTACTACCGCCTGACCGCCGACGACCGCATCCTGTTCGGCGGCTATGACGCCGTCTACCGCTACGGCGGCCCCGTCTCGACGCTCCAGGACGACGCCGGCGAGGAGACGTTCGCGACGCTCTCCCAGCATCTCGTCACGCTCTTCCCGGCGCTTGAAGGGATCCGCTTCAGCCATCGCTGGGGCGGCGCGATCGACACCTGCAGCCGCTTCTTCCCCTTCTTCGGCACCGCCCACGGCGGCGACGTCTCCTACGCGGTCGGCTACACGGGCCTCGGCGTCGGCGCGACCCGCTTCGGCGCGCAGGTCGCGCTCGACCTGCTCGACGGCCGCGAGACGGAGGCGACGCGCACCCGCTACGTGCGCACCAAGCCGCTGCCGTTCCCGCCCGAGCCGCTGCGCAGCGCCGCGATCCAGCTGACGCGCAATCGCCTCGCCGCGGCCGACCGCAACGGCGGCAGACGCGGCCTCTGGCTCAGAACACTCGACCGCTTTGGACTGGGATTCGACTCATGAGCGACGCAAAGCAGGCCGTCCACCACATCGCCGACGTGGCGCTGGAGCCCGACCCGCTGCCCGACGAGCAGGTCCTCGCGGGATCACCGCAGGTGAGCGCGCGCGAGCTGTGGAGCGCGCCCGGCGGCGGCGCCTCCGCCGGCATCTGGGAGCACAGCGAGGGGATCAGCAGCGACGTCGAGGCCGACGAGGTCTTCGTCGTCATCTCGGGTCGCGCGACGATCGCGGTCGAGGACGGGCCGACGCTGGAGGTCGGCCCAGGCGACGTCGCCACCCTGCGCGCCGGCCAGCGGACGGTCTGGACCGTCCACGAGCCGCTGCGCAAGGTGTACTTCGTTCAGGAGTGAACGGGGAAGCCGAGGTCGATCCCGCGGTCGGCCGGATCGGGCCAGCGGCGCGTGACGACCTTGCCGCGCGTGTAGAAGCGCACGCCGTCGGGGCCGTGGACGTGCAGGTCGCCGAACAGCGAGTCCTTCCAGCCGCCGAACGAGTGGTAGGCCATCGGCACCGGGATCGGCACGTTGACGCCGACCATGCCGGCCGTCACGTCCTGCTCGAACTGGCGCGCGGCGCCGCCGTCGTTGGTGAAGATCGCGGCGCCGTTGCCGTACGGGCTGGCGTTGGTGAGCGTGATCGCCTCGTCGTAGGAGTCGGCGCGCACGACGCACAGGACCGGGCCGAAGATCTCCTCGTCGTAGATCGCCATCCCGGGCTTGACGTCGTCGAACAGCGTCGGGCCGAGCCAGTGGCCGCCCGCGCGCCCCTCGACCTGCAGCGTGCGGCCGTCGGCGCGCAACGTCGCCCCGTCGGCCTCGCCGGTGTCGACGAGCCCGCGCACGCGGCCGAGGTGGCGCTCGCTGACGAGCGGCCCCATCTCGGAGGCGGGGTCGAAGCCGTCGCCGACGGTGAGGCCGGCGATCCGCTCCTCGATCTTCGCGATCAGCGGCTCGGCGACCGCGCCGACCGCGACGGCGACCGAGACGGCCATGCAGCGCTGGCCGGCCGAGCCGTAGCCGGCTGAGACGAGCGCGTCGGCGGCGAGGTCGAGGTCGGCGTCGGGCAGCACGATCGCGTGGTTCTTCGCGCCGCCGAGCGCCTGCACGCGCTTGCCGTGCGCGGTCGCGGTCTCGTAGACGTGCTTGGCGATCGGCGTCGAGCCGACGAACGAGACCGCTCTCACCTCGGGGTGGACGAGCAGCGCGTTGACCGCGTCCTTGTCACCGTTGATGACGGTGAAGACGCCCTCGGGCAGGCCGGCGTCAGCGAGGATCTCCGCGAGCAGCAGCGAGGCGGAGGGATCCTGCTCGCTCGGCTTCAGCACGAAGGCGTTGCCGCAGGCGAGCGCGACCGGCGCCATCCACAGCGGCACCATCACGGGGAAGTTGAACGGCGTGATGCCGGCGACGACGCCGAGCGACTGGCGCAGCGAGTAGGAGTCGACCCCGCGCGAGACCTGGTCCGACATCTCGCCCTTCAGCAGGTGGCCGAGGCCGCAGGCGAACTCGATCACCTCGAGGCCGCGCTGGACCTCGCCGGCGGCGTCGGAGAGGACCTTGCCGTGCTCGCGCGTGATCGCCTGCGCCAGCTCGTCGCGGCGCGCGTGAACGCCCTCGCGGAAGGCGAAGAGGACCTTCGTGCGCTGGCCGAGCGACGATCTGCCCCACGCCTTCGCCGCCTCTGCCGCGACGCGCACGGCGCGGTCGACGTCGGCCTCGGTCGCGAAGGCGACGCGCGCGATCGTCTCGCCGGTCGCCGACTCGGTCACCTCGCCGAAGCGCTCGCCGCTGCCCGCGTCGGGGCGCCCGCCGATCCAGTGGGCGAGGGTCGTGGGGGTCGTGCTCGTGGCCATGTCAGGGAACTCCGATGGTGGTCGCTTGGAAGAGTGGGCGTCGCGCGCGTCAGGCGGCGGCGGTCGCGGCGGCGGACTCGACACCCATGAACGTACCCGCGTCGGTCAGCACCTCCGCGAGGCGGTCGACGATCTCGTCGAGCACGGCGCGGTCGCTGATCAGCGGCGGGGCGATCTGGAGGACCGAGTCGCCGCGGTCGTCAGCGCGCGCGATCAGGCCGGCGTCGAGCAGCCGGCCGGGCAGGAAGCCGCGCAGCAGGCGGTCGCGCTCGGGCTTGTCGAAGGTGCGGTTCTCCGCGTCGCCGACCAGCTCCATCGCCCAGAAGTAGCCGCGCCCGCGCGTGTCGCCGACGATCGGCAGCGCGCGCAGCTCGGCGAGGCGCGCTTCGAGGTACGCCTCGTTGGCGCGCACGTTCTCCAGCACGCCGTCGCGCTCGAAGATCTCGATGCTCTTGAGCGCGACCGCGGCGCTGACCGGGTGGCCGCCGAACGTGATGCCGTGGCGCAGCGGGAGGCCGGAGCCGTGGATCGCCTCCGCGACGCGGTCGGCGACGAGCACCGCGCCCATCGGCGCGTAGGCGGCGGTGATCCCCTTCGCCGTCGTGGCGACGTCGGGCACGATCCCCTCGCGCTCGCTGCCGAGCCAGTGGCCGAGGCGGCCGAAGCCGCAGATCACCTCGTCGGCGACCAGCAGCGCGCCGAACTCGTCGGCGAGCGCGCGCAGCCCGGCCCAGTAGCCGGGCGGAGCGACGAGGCAGCCGCCGGCGTTCTGGACCGGCTCGGCGATGATGATCGCGACCTCGTCGGGGCCGGCGGCGACGATCGCGTCGCGGACCTCGGTGAGGAGCCGCTGCGTGTGTGCGGCCGGATCGGCGCCGTCGGGCGCGCGGAACGCGTTCGTGTTGGAGACGTGCGTGACGTCGATCGCGGGCCGGCCGAACGGCTCCTTGAAGCCCGGTACGCCGGTGAACGAGAGCGCCCCGAGCGTGACGCCGTGGTAGGCGCGGTCGCGCGCGATCGCCTTCAGCCGCCGCGGCTCGCCCTTCGCGGTGAAGTACTCGCGCACGATCTTCCACATCGTCTCGACCGACTCCGAGCCGCCGTTGGTGAAGAAGACGTGGTTGAGGTCGCCGGGCATGATCTCGGCGAGCTTCTCCGCGAGCGCGATCGCAGGCGGATGGGCCGTCGCCCAGTTCGTGTTGAACGCCAGCTTCCGCATCTGCGCGCTCGCCACCGCCGCGATCTCCTCGCCGTACGAGTAGCCGAGCTGCGAGCAGAAGAGACTCGAGAGCGCGTCGACGTAGCGGTTGCCGGCGGTGTCGAAGACGTAGGGACCCTCGCCGCGCTCCAGCACCAGCAAGTCACGCTCGCCGCCGTACGCCGCGGCGTGGTTGGTGAAGTGCAGGAGCAGGTGCTCCCGCGCGGAGTCGTGCAGCGCCGAGTGGGTCATGCACCTGAGCTTCCCGCCCCCGCCCTGCGCGCGCCATGCGCAGAGCGTCGGAATCTCAGGCGGCTGGTGGGACGGGGTGTATGACGGTGCGGGTCAGCCGGCGGTGGTTGAGGGCGGCCACGGGCCGAGCAGCGCTCGCCACCGCCCGATGCCGCCGTTGCGACTCGCTGCGGCATGCAGGTCGCGGCGACCAGCAGCCTCGAACTCGCCACGAGTCGGCCATCGCTCCCAGCCGCTCAAGAAAGTGCGCAACTCGCGCTCGATCCTCGCATCGGTCCAGCCGACGGGGCGACCGGGCGCGGCGCTCGTGTCGGAGCCCGGCTGCGCTGCGAACGAGTAGCGCGTCGCAGGCCCAGCCCCGCGCACGTGCAACACCCCGTGACGTGAGAGCGCAGCCAGATCCGCGCCTGCCGCCGAACGCGCGACGCCGGCGGCGCGCTCGTACTGCACACGGGTGAACTCACCCGGCCCGCTGATCCGCAACGCCGTCAGTGCCGCCTGCTGGCTCGGCGAAAGCTGTAACGGCGGCACGCCGCCCGCAGGTCCAAAGGCGCCGAGATCCTCGACCGTGCGAGCGATCCGCTCGTACTCCTCGACCAGCCCGCGAAGGAAGTACTCCAGCCAGCTCTCCATGTTGAGCGTGCGCGCCCGCACCGAGCGCAACGCGGCGTAGTAAGCCTGGCGATCGTCGGCGTAGTAGCGCTCGAAGGAGAACATCCGCCCGGGCAGCACGCCCGCGTGCATCAGGATTGCCGACTGGAACAGTCGCGCGACGCGGCCGTTTCCGTCCGCGAACGGATGGATGTCCGTGATTCCGTAGTGCACCACCCCGGCGACGACGTGCGGCGGTTCACCACGGCCCAGCATTCGCACCGCCCATTCGAACATGCTCTCGACCCGGCCTGGGACCTCCTCCGGTGGAGGCCCCTCGTGCATCACACGCCCAGTCAGGCGATCCACGACAAGGGCGATCCCGTCGCGCCACGCCCCTTCATGCTGTGGACGGAAGTGCGGGTCTCCACGTCGCCCCAGGTCGCGTGTTGTGACGCGGTGCAGGTCGAGCAGCAACTCCGGCTTCAGCGCGAGTCTCCCGCTGTCGAGCCGCTCGTCGAGCAGGTCGAGCGCGGCGACGTAGTTGATCAGCTCGACCTTCGCGCGCGTGTCCGGTGTGAGTTCGCCGCGCGTCGCGCGTTCGGCTTCGATTGCAGGCAGCTCGTTACCTTCGATCAGGTTCGAGTAGTGGACCGTCCCGACGCGGGCGGAGGCACGCAGCTGATCGGCGACGGCGGGCAGCACGCGGGCACCGCGTATCACGCCGAGTGTCTCGGAGAGACGCATCAGCAGCACCGTCGCCTCTGGGGTGAAGCGACGATAGTTCGCCGAGAACTCATGCTGCGATCGAGCCGCCACGGCACAGAAATCTACCGCGTGGGCCGATCTACTTCTACAGCTCCTATCGTGGAATACGTCCTATCTACCGTGCTGGCACGGAAGTTCTACCGCAGCATTCTCAGCACGAGGTCGGCGTGCAGGCGGCCGATCGACTCGGGGTCGCCGCCGCGCTGCGGGGTGTACCAGCGGGCCGAGTCGACGCCGAGCGACATGATCGCGCGGACGGTGCCCTGGAGGTCGTCGACGTGCAGCTCGCCGCCCGCCGCGCCGGCACGCAGCTCGTCGGCGACGAGGCGCTCGGTCGCCTGCCGCAGCGAGAGGATCTCGCCGAAGCGCTCCGGCGGCAGCGCGCGCAGCTCGTGCGCGGTCACCTGGCCGAGCGTCGAGAAGCGCGCGTGCCAGGAGGAGAAGGCGCTGACGAAGGCCGCCGTCCGCTCCGACGGGCCGTCGCGCTCGTCCATCGCCGTGCGGGCCGACTCGAGCACCGACTCGTGGCCGATCCGCATGATCTCGCCGAGCATCTCGACCTTCGAGCGGTAGTGCACGTAGACCGCGGCGGGGCTCATGCCGGCCCGTCTGGAGATGTCGCGCGTCGTCGCGGCCTCGAAGCCGCGGTCGGCGAACGCGTCGAGCGCCGCGAGCAGGAGCCGTCGCGAGCTCTCCGGCTCGACGTGCGCCCACAGTTCGGCGTACAGCCGGGCCGTCTCGTCGTCCATGCCCACAGGATCGCCGATGTGCGGGGAAAACGACGCCATCGCGGGGGCGGCGACCGCGCCAGATCGCGGTGTGGCAGATGCAACTCAGATATTGCGCATTGCACGGATCGATGTGATGTGCCACTCTAAGCAAGCGCTTAGTCACTGAAGGAGAGAACCCGTGCTCTACCAATTCAGCCGCGCCATGTACCGGGCCCTTGCCGACGACGTCGTCGAGAGCCCCGGACCGTGCGCGAAGGACCGCAGCAACCACCTCCGCGTCTTGCGCGCCTGTGAAGGCACGCTCGGCCGGATGGCGACCGACCGGTGGTACTTCGCCAAGCCCACACGGTCGCTGATCCGCGAGCTGCGCCCCTACTTCCCGCTCAACGCCCAGAGCCACATGAACGCGGTCGTAGAGCACTACCTCGCGCTCGCCGACGAGGCGATCGAGGAGCAGTTCGAGAGTGGTTACGACTTCGCCGGCAACCGCCTCTGCTGTCGCGCGATGACGCGCAAGGGCACGCCCTGCCAGCGCCTGCCGCACCCGCGCAACGGCTACTGCCCGTCGCACCAGCACCTCGCCGACGCCGACGAGCTGGACCACACGCGCGTCGTCGTCGCGGCCTAGAGCGCCGGCACGCCAGCGGCGGCCGCCCGCGGCCGCCCGCGCGCCATCCGCGCACCGTTATACGGTGCGCGGATGCGTCTCCAGCCCGTCGCCGCCGCAGCGGCTCTCCTGCTCGCCGCCGCCACCGCCGTCGCCTGCGGCGCCAGCGGTGAAGAAGACTCCCGTCGTGCCGCCGCGACGACGCCCGCGCCGACCGACTGGACCCCGAGAGCGGGCCTGCCCTTCTCCGAGCCGGTCCAGCTGCACAGCAGAGGCGGCAAGCTGCGCGTCGAGCTGACGGCCGAGCGCGGGATGGTCGAGGTCTCCGGCGCGCCGGTCGTCGCGCAGCCGTTCAACGGCAGACTGGTCGGCCCGACGCTGCACGTCAGACCCGGCGAGACGATCGAGGCGACGATCAAGAACGCCACCGACGAGGACACGAACATCCACTGGCACGGTCTGCACGTCAGACCGACCGGGATCTCCGACAACGTCTTCCGCACCTTCAGACCGGGCCAGACCGTCCGCTCGGTCGTCAGACTGCCGCGCGACCACGAGCCCGGCACCTACTGGTACCACGTGCACCTGCACGGTCTGACCGAGGGCCAGGTGATGGGCGGCCTCTCCGGCCTGCTCGTCGTCGAGGGGCTGAAGGAGCTGCTGCCGAGACCACTGCAGGGGATCAGAGAGCAGCAGCTGGCGGTCCGCGACCTGCAGACGACCGGCGGCGTCGTCAACGACGCGCAGCAGATCGACCCGCAGGCGCCGACGGCGCGCCTCGTCAACGGCCTGCTGAGACCGAGAATGTCGATCGCGCAGGGCGAGACGCAGCTGTGGCGGATCGGCAACATCGGCTCCGACCTCTTCTACAACGTGCAGCTCGACGGCCATCGCATGACGGTGATCGCCGAAGACGGGTCGCCGGTCTGGCGCGTCCACTCGGCCGACCACCTCGTGCTGGCGCCCGGCAAGCGCTACGACGTGCTCGTGCGCGGCGGCAAGCCCGGCAGCTACGCCTTCCGCACGCTCAGATACGACGAGGGCTTCGAGGCGCAGCCGAACGTCGAGCTGGCGCAGGTGACGGTGACCCCGAGCACGTCGAGCGCGAGACCGCCGGCCTTCCCGAGAACGCTCGACACGCCCGCCAAGCCGCTCGGCAGACGACCGATCGCGCGCAAGCGCACGTTCGTCTTCAGCTTCGGCACCGGCAGCGGCTTCTCGGCGCTGATCAACGGCAGACAGTTCACGCCCGGGATCAACAACGTCGTGCCGACGCTGAACACCGTCGAGCAGTGGACGTTGGTCAACAGATCGAACGAGGACCACCCGTTCCACATCCACGTCAACGACTTCCAGGTGATGAGCGTCAACGGCAAGCCGTTCCACGCGACCGGCCTGCAGGACGTCGTCGTGATCCCGAAGAACGGCGGCCGCGTCGTGATCCGCAACCCGTTCGACGACTTCCCCGGCCACTTCGTCTTCCACTGCCACATCCTCGGCCACGAGGACGCGGGGATGATGCAGACGGTCGACGTGGTCCGCAGAGGCGAGAGACCGACGCCGCCGCCCGGCGGCGGCATGCACGCCCATCACGACACGCCGTGAGCGACCTCGCCGGACTCGGCGCGTGGCCGGCGACAACCGCCGACTGGTCGCTCGCCGAGGCCGGTGACGGCCCGCTGCTGCTGCGCGTCGCGATCGCCGCGCGGCCGGCGGCCGCGGTGCCCGGCCCCGGGGCCGATCCCGCCCCGGTCGCCGCCGCGGCGCTGAAGCAGGCTGAGCAGCTGGAGGCCGCCGGCGCGCAGTTCGCGGTGCCGCCCGATGCGGCCGGCGCGCAGTTCGCGGCGCCGGCGGCGCACGCGGCGCTGCTGAC
>NZ_JAWSTH010000048.1:0-45281 GCF_033542075.1 Conexibacter stalactiti | reverse complement strand
CGACGCCAGCGCGGCGGAGGCGCCGCGGCCTCGGCCGCCGTCGCGGCCCGGAGGCGGTCGCGAGCGGCGGCGCGAGCGGCCTCGGATGGCGGCTCGGCCGGGCCGCCGAGATCGTGCAGCGCTCTCGTCAGCTCAGGCATGGTGCGCTCCGGGTCGGGCGGTGGCGGCGAGCGGCGTGTCCAGCGCGGCCGTCAGGCGGCGGCGGGCGCGATTGATCCGGGAGCGGACGGTGCCGAGCGGGATCGCGAGCGCAACCGCGACCTCCTCGTAGCTCAGCTCGCCCCAGGCGAGCAGCAGCAGCGCGTCGCGGTCGCGCGCCGGCAGCGTGGCGAGCGCTTCGGCGAGCCGGCCGTCAAGCTGCCCGTCGCCGGGCGATGCCTGCGCCGCGGCGCTCTGCGCACCCGCGGCGCGCGCCAGCGCGGCGAGGCGCCGCTGCTCGGCGCGGCGCTGCTCGGCGATCAGATTCGAGGCGATCCCGAGCAGCCACGGCAGCGCGCTGTCATGGCTGGCGACGAAGCGGCGGCGATGCGCGAAGGCGCGCGTGAAGGTCTCGGCCGCCAGCTCGTCGGCGAGGTCGCGACCGACACGGCGGCGGAGATAGCCGTGGACGGCGTCGAAGCGGCGTTCAAAGACCTGCTCGAACGCCTCCGGATGGTCCCCTGCGCGGCGGATCGCCTCCGCGTCGCTGTTCGTGTGCCCCATGCCCCTTCATCGTCGCGGGGGCGCGAGAAGTTCGCGCCCGCACGTCCGTCGGCGGCCGCGACCCGTGCGAACGCATCGCACAGGATGCGGCGCCGAGGGCGGCTACGACGCCGCGACCTGTGCGACCGCCTCCGCGACCGGCGTCTCGCCGCCGACGAGCAGGAAGGTTCTCCCGGCCGTCGCGGGCGTGTCGAGCACGGCGACGAGCGTCGCGGCGACGTCGTCGCGCGGGATCTCGCCGTCGCCGGTGTCGGTGCGGACGCGGCCCGTGCCGGGCTCGTTGACGAGCGCGCCGGGACGGACGATCGTCCACGCCAGGCCGCTCGCTCTGACGGCCTCGTCGGCCTCGCCCTTCGCGCGCAGGTAGGCGGCGAAGCCGTCGCCCTCGGCGTTCGCGTCGGCGCCGCGCGAGCTGACGATCACGTAGCGCTCGATCGCGTTCGCCTTCGCCGCCTCGATCAGTCTGACCGCGCCGTCGCGGTCCATCGTCTGCTTGCGCGCCTCGCCGCTGCCCGGCCCCGCGCCGGCCGCGAAGACGACCGCGTCGGCGCCGAGCACGGCGGCCGCGACCGCCTGCGGCTCCGCCTGTTCGAGGTCGACGACGACCGGCTCGATGCCGGCGGCGCGCAGGTCATCGGCGTGGTCGGGGTTGCGGATCAGGCCGCGCACGCTGTCACCGCGTGCCGCCAGCAGCTTGCCGAGGCGGAGGGCGATCTGCCCGTGCCCGCCCGCGATCGCGACGTTGAGAGGAGCCATGCGATCGAGGCTAGCGCGCTACTGCGCGGGGACGGGCAGCGGCTCGACCGCGATGCCCCGGCGATGGCGGCGCCAGGCGTCGCGCACGACGCCGCCGGCCTCGACGACCAGCAGCGCGAGTGCGACCGGCACGGTCGCCGGCAGCCGGTCGAAGGCGAGGAAGACGAGTCCGGCGGCGAGCGCGAAGCCGAGCGTCAGACCGGCCGCCCAGGTGCGTCTGCGCGCTCGCGCGGCCAGCAGCGCACCGACCAGCGCCGGCAGGAAGACGTCGCCGTAGCCCATCTCCAGCGGTCCTATCTCGACGCGCTGGAGCTGCGGCAGGTGATCGCCGACGCCGGCCGCGTTGAGCACGTCGCTGGCGGGGCCGAGCAGACCGCTGGCGACCAGGACGAGGTCGGCGGCCGCCATCGCGACGATGCCGGCGCCGAGCCACTTCGGCGGTGTCAGCTCGACCAGCAGCGAGCCGAGCAGCAGACAGCTGCCGCCGATCAGCGTCAGCGCGGCGAGCTGGCCGGGCAGCGAGTGGGTGTCGTGCAGCACGACGGCGAGCGCGGTGAGCGTCGCGAGCATCGCCAGCGGCCCGAAGCGGGCGGCTCCGATCAGCGCCAGCAGCGGCACGCAGACGAGCGCGACCGTCGCGAAGGTGTCGGCGTACTGCGGGTGGATCCGCAGCAGCACGACGACGCCGACGAGCGACAGCAGCGGCACGAGCGCGAAGATGCGATGGCGCAGCGCCTGCGTCCAGACCGGCGCGGCCGACGCGGTCGCGCCCGCGACGAGCGCGGCCTGCGCGACGGAGCTGCCGGCGTAGGCCGCGATGAACTCGACGCTCACGGCGCTCTGGGGCCCGGGGGGACAACCATGAATTCGACTGTTCCCGTGCTCGATGAGAGGGGGCTTAACGGAATCCGAACGTCTGCCCATAGAGGGTGTGAGGTGGCGCACGGATGGGCACCCGGCCGCTCTCGGGCCCGCTGCTGGTATTGTTGTGTGCGCAATCAATCTTCCTGCGAGCGTGCGCATGCCCCCTTCCCTCCCCTCCACCACCAGCCTCGGCCCGGTCCGCCTGACGGTCAACGACCTCGCGACGACGGCGAGCTTCTACGAGCAGGTGATCGGCCTCGTCCCGCTGACCCACGACGGCGACAGCGCGACGCTCGGCACCGCCGCCGGCGCGACGCTGCTGGAGCTGGTCGAGCGCGCCGACGCGCCGGCGCGCCCCCGCGGTTCAGCCGGCCTCTTCCACCTCGCGCTGCTGCTGCCGACGCGCGCCGACCTGGCGCTCGCGCTGCGGCGGCTGGCGACCGCGCGCTACCCGCTCGACGGTGCCTCCGACCACCTCGTCAGCGAGGCGCTCTACCTGACCGACCCGGAGGGCAACGGGATCGAGATCTACCGCGACCGCCCGCGCGGCGAGTGGGGCCGCGAGGCCGACGGCCAGATCAGAATGGCGACGCTGCCGCTCGACCTCGACTCCGTGATCGACGACATGCCGGCCGGCATCACCTCCGAGACGCCGAACGCGAGCGTCCCCGACGGCGCCGTGATGGGCCACGTCCACCTGCAGGTCTCCGACCTCGAACAGGCCGAGGCCTTCTACAACGGCGTGCTCGGCTTCGACGTCGTCGTGCGCGGCTACCCGGGCGCGCTGTTCGTCTCCGCCGGCGGCTACCACCACCACCTCGGCCTCAACACGTGGGCGAGCGCGGGCGGGGCGCCGAACACCCCCGCCACGCGCGGCCTCGACCGCTTCGAGATCGTGCTGCCCGACGACGCCGCCGTCGCCGAGGTGCGCGGCCGCCTCGACGCTGCCGGCACGCCGGCGCTGGAGAGCGACGGCGCGCTGTTCGCGACCGACCCGTTCGGCAACGGGCTGCGCTTCGTCGCGGCGGCGTAGCGGCCGCGCTCGGCGGCGAGGGCGAGCCGCCGCCGCAGTGGTAGCTTCGGTCGATGGCGACCTCCTGGACGAACCTGAACCTCTTCCCCCTCGCGCTCGGCGGCAACGTCTTCGGCTGGACCGCCGACGAGGCGCAGTCATTCGCGGTGCTCGATGCCTTCGCGGCCGCGGGCGGCAACCACGTCGACACCGCTGACTCCTACTCGGCGTGGGTGCCGGGCAACTCCGGCGGCGAGTCGGAGACGATCATCGGCAACTGGATCAAGGCGCGCGGCAACCGCGAGCAGATCCTCGTCGCGACGAAGGCCGGCAGATTCGGCAGACTGACCGCGCCCAACATCCGCACCTGGGCCGAGGACTCGCTGAGACGGCTGCAGACCGACTACATCGACCTCCTCTACCTGCACGAGGACCACAGGGACGTGCCGCTGGAGGAGTCGCTCGGCGCGCTCGACGCGCTCGTGAAGGAGGGCAAGGTGCGCGCGATCGGCGCCTCCAACTTCACGCCCGCGCGGCTCGCCGAGGCGCTCGAGGTCTCCGCGCGCGAAGGCTTCACGAAGTACGCGGCGCTGCAGCCCTACTACAACCTCGTCGAGCGCCGCCACGTCGAGGAGATCCCGTTCGAGGGCCCGCTGCAGGACCTCGCCGTCGCCGAGGGGATCGACGTCTTCCCCTTCTTCAGCCTCGCGATGGGCTTCCTCGCCGGCAAGTACCGGCCCGGCGGCGAGCAGGTCGACAGCGCCCGCGCGCAGGGCGCCGCCGCCTACCTGCAGACCGCGAGAGGCCCGGCCGTGCTCGCCGCGCTCGACGAGATCGCCGCCGCGCATTCGACCACCGTCGCCGCCGTCGCGCTCGCCTGGACGCTCGCGCAGCCGTCGATCAGCGCCCCGATCGCCAGCGCGCGCACGCCCGAGCAGCTCGCCGAGCTGCTGCCGGTCGCGACGCTGAGACTGAGCGACGACGAGCTGGCCGCGCTCACGCAGGCGTCGGAAGCGGAGTAGCGCGGCGGCTGAGCGCGTGGCGGGCGGTCGCGCCGGCGACCGTCACCCACGCCGCCAGCAGCAGCACGAAGAGGCCGGCGGCGACCCACGCCAGCGGCGGCGCGCCGAGCCGCAGCGACAGCGCCGAACCGCCGGTGACGCAGGTGCCGAGCGGGAAGATGAAGCTCCACCAGGTCGCGGCGAACGGCAGCCCCGGGCCGGCCGCGGCGCGCACCGTCAGCGTCGTGGCGACAGCCAGGTATGCCATCGCGAACAGGAAGACCGGTATCCCCCAGACGAGCGCGAGCAGGCCCATCCCGCGCGCCAGCGAGTCGCCGACGACGTCGGGCGCGACCGCCGCCAGCAGGCAGGCCGCCGTGACCGACTGACCGAGCGGCCCGAGCGCGATGAACAGCGTCGGGAGCATGTGGACGGGACCGGTGCCGTGCGCCAGCAGCCGCCGCCGCAGCAGCAGCCCGGTCGCCGCGACGGCGACGACGCTGAAGGCCAGCAGCGCCCAGCAGGCGAGCAGCAGCGCCGTCCGCAGCGGCCCGGCCGGCGCGTGCGCGATCAGCGCGGCGCCGCTGGTCGCGGAGACCATCGGCGGCACGACCGGCAGCAGCCAGGTCGCGAAGACGTGGTCGAGCCGTCTGTCGGGGTGCGTCAGCAGCCAGCGCGGGACGGCGAGCGCCGCGATCAGCCCGCCGAGCGTGCCGACGCTCCACAGCACGACCGCGGCGATCAGCGCCGCGCGCTCGCCGACGAGGTCGCGCCCGACCAGCAGCGTGCCGGCGGCGACCGTCGTCAGCGCCATCGGCGGCGCGCCCCAGAACGGCATCGTCGCCAGCGACCGTCGCGGCAGCGCGGCGACGTGGGCGGCGGCCGCGGCGTCGAGGCCGCCGGCCGCGTCGCGGCGGGCGCGACGGTCGCGACGGCGCTGCTCGACGGCCAGCGCCGCCAATCTCGCGAGCAGCAGCACCGCGGCGACCCATGCGGCCAGCGCGAGCGCGTGGAGGCCCGGCAGGTCGAGCGGCAGCAGCATCGCGGCGTTGGCGACGATCCCGGTGCCCATCGCGGCGGTGAACCAGTTGGGAGCGATTCGCACACCGTCAGGATCGTCGTTCCCGACCGCCCCAACCAGTCGGAATCGGCGCACACGTATTCCAACCTGGAATCGATCGAACGGCGCGATGCGCGATCATCCGGCGATCGGAGAACCAGTCGCCAACCCGCTTCCCAGCCCCGACCTCGCCGCCTTCGTCGCTGCCTGCGAGGCGGGCAGCATGCGCGGCGCCGCCGACACGCTCGACCTGACGCAGTCGGCCGTCACCAAGCGCGTGCTCGCGCTGGAGCGGCGCGTCGGCGTGACGCTGCTGGAGCGCGGCCGCTTCGGTGTGCGCCCGACCGCCGCCGGGCAGATCCTCTACCCGGAGGCCAAGCGCGTGATGGCGGCGCTGCGCGACGCCGAGGAGGCGCTCGACAGCCACCGCCGCGACGCCGGCGAGTCGCTCGCGCTCGCGGCCAGCCACACGATCGGCGAGTTCCTGCTGCCCGACTGGCTCGCGCGCTTCCGCCACGAGGCGCCGGCGGTCCACGCGCAGGTCGCGATCGTCAACTCGACCGGCGTGCTGGCGGCGCTGCGCGAGCGGCGTGCGCAGATCGGCTTCGTCGAGGGGCTCGACCCGCTCGACGGGCTCGACACGCTCGTCGTGCAGCGCGACGAGATCGCCGTCGTCGTCGCCGCCGGTCACCGCTGGGCGCGGCGCAGATCGCTGCGCGCGAGCGAGCTGCGCGGCGAGCCGTACGTCGCGCGCGAGGAGGGCTCCGGCACCCGCACCGTCGCGACCGCCGCGCTGGCCGAGCGCGGCGTCGAGATCGCGCCGCGGCTGGAGCTGGCGAGCGCCGAGAGCGTCAAGCGCGCGCTCGCCTCCGGCGGCTTCGGGCTGCTGTCGCGGCTGGCTGTCGAGACAGAGGAGCGCAACGGCCTGCTGCATGCGCTGCCGCTGCGCGACGTGCCGCTGGCGCGCGAGCTGCGCGCCGTGCGCGACCCGCGCCGCCCGCTCCCCCGCCCCGCCGAGCGCTTCTGGCGCTGGCTCGACGGCCTGCCCGCCTGAGCGCGGCGCGGGGTCGGGCAGTCGTCCAGCGGCGGCGGAATCGGCGCGCGCGTGGGATACGCTGGCGCGCCGCCGTCTCGCCACAGCTCGCTCCTTGAGGAAGGACCCTCACCGATGCCCCGCCCCACCGCCCGCGCGCTCGGCGCGCTGCTGCTGACCGGCGCGCTCGCCGCGCCCGCTCCCGCCGTCGCCGCGAAGGCGAAGAAGAAGCCGGCGCTGACGAAGGCGCAGAGAGCCGCCGTCGACAAGCAGGTGAAGAAGGCGATCGTGGCCTACATGAAGGCGAACCCGCCGAAGGCAGGGACACCGGGCCTGCCGGGCGCGCCGGGAGCGGTTGGCGCGACCGGCCCGGCCGGCGCACCGGGTGCGGGCGGAGCGACCGGTCCCGCCGGCGCGACCGGCCCGGCCGGCAGCGGTGAGCCGGGTCCGATCGGACCGCCCGGCCTGACCGGCCCGGTCGGGCTGCCGGGGATGACGGGACCAGCCGGACCGACGGGTGCCGACGGCCCGCAGGGCCCGACCGGTGCCATCGGTCCGCAGGGGCCGGCCGGTCCAGAAGGTCCCGAGGGTCCCGCCGGGCCCGAGGGTCCCGAGGGTCCGACCGGTCCGCAGGGCCCGACCGGCGCCAACGGCGCGACCGGCCCCCAGGGCCCGACCGGCGCCTCGGGTGTCTTCGGCGACGGCTCCGCCGGAACGCTCTCCGTGCCGAACGGCAACACGCTCGACCTGACGACCGTCAACGGCTACAACACGCTCGTCGCGCAGGGCAAGCAGACCCTCCAGTTCACCGACGTCTCGATCCAGGGCACGCTGATCGTGCCGAGCGGCACGACGCTGCGCGCGACCGGCATCGTCACGGTCGGCGGCATGGTGATCGTCGACCAGGGGGCCGTCGACGCCGGCAGCGGCCCGGCGAGCGCCGGCGTCGCCCGAGCGCTCGCGGGCACTCCGCAGGGCGGCCTCGGGCTGCTGCCGCTGCAGGCCAGCCAGCTGACTCGTCCGGGGCCGCTCGGCGGCGGCGCCGGCGACCGCGACGGCCTCCTCGCGACGAACAGCGGCGCGGGTGGCGGCTCGCTCGTGGTCGCCGCGCGCGGCGACGTGAGAGTTCAGAGCGGCGGCGCGATCAACGCCAACGGCGACGCCGGCACCAATCCCGGCGGCTCGTCTGACGTTCCCGGTCCCGGGGGCGGCGCCGGCGGCGTGATCGTGATCGGGACGCGCGGCAGCGTGACCGTCGGCGGCGCGATCCGCGCCGTCGGCGCCGCCGGCGCACCGGGTGTCAACGGCAACGGCGGCGCGACCGGCGCGGGTGGCGGCGGCGGCGGAGGCGGCGGGATCGTCAACATCCTCGCCGGCAGCACGTCCTCGATCACGGGCCTCGTGCAGGTGACCGGCGGCGCAGCCGGTGCCGACGCGTTCGCCGGCACCTCCAACGTGGCCGGCGGCGGCGGTGGCGCGAGCGGCGGCGACGGCGGCACGGGCGGCAACGGGGCCGCGACTGCCGGGACCCCCGGCGCCAGCGGCTACTTCTTCCAGCAGGTCGTCGCGAACGTCGAGAACCTGCTGCTCTGAGCGGTTCGCCGGCTGCCGCGCCGCCCCTGGGAAGGCGGGGGCGACGCGGCGCCTGGCGAACGGACTCCTGAGTGAGGGGGTGCTCAGAGCCCGACGATGACGGACTTCGTCTCCATGTAGTTGTTGAGGACCTCTTCGCCCATCTCGCGGCCCCAGCCGGACTGCTTGTAGCCGCCGAACGGCAGCTCGGCGCTGAACACGTGGTACGAGTTCACGTGCACCGTGCCGGCCTTGATCCGCTTCGCCAGCTTGTGCGCCTTCGAGATGTCGCGCGTCCAGACGCCGGCGGCGAGGCCGTAGGCGGAGTCGTTCGCCTGGCGGGCGAGGTCGTCGACGTCGCTGAACGGCAGCGCCGCGATCACCGGGCCGAAGACCTCCTCGCGGACGATCGTGCTGTCGGCGGTCGCGTCGACCAGGACGGTCGGCTGCACGAACCAGCCGTCGCCGTCGATCGCGGAGCCGCCGGCGGTCACGCGGTTGCCCTCCTGCTCGCCGATCGAGAGGTATCTCGTGACGCGGTCGAACTGCTCCTGCGAGACGAGCGGGCCCATCTCCGTGTTGGGATCGAGGCCGTGGCCGACTCTGATCGACGCGGCGGCGTTGGAGATCCCCTCGACGACGCGGTCGAACTGGTCCTCCTGCACGTACAGACGCGACCCGGCCGAGCAGACCTCGCCCTGGTTGAAGAAGATCCCCTGCGCGGCGCCGGCGATCGCGGCGTCGACGTCGGCGTCGGAGAAGACGATGTTCGGCGACTTGCCGCCGAGCTCCAGCGAGACCCGCTTGAGGTTGCCCGTCGCCTGCTGGGCGATCAGCTTGCCGACCTCGGTAGAGCCCGTGAAGGCGACCTTGTCGACGTCCGGGTGCTGGGCGAGCGCGGCGCCGGCGGTCTCACCGAAGCCGGGGATCACGTTGACGACGCCGTCGGGGACGCCGGCCTCCTGGATCAGCTCGGCGAGGCGCAGCGCGCTCAGCGGCGTCTGCTCGGCCGGCTTCAGCACGACCGTGCAGCCGGTCGTCAGCGCGGGGCCGAGCTTCCACGCCGCCATCAGCAGCGGGAAGTTCCACGGGATGATCTGGCCGACGACGCCGACCGGCTCACGCAGCGTGTAGGCGTGGAACTCAGCGCCCGGCATGTACGGCACCGACGGGCTGATCGTGCCGCCGTTGAGCTTCGTCGCCCAGCCGGACATGTACCAGAAGAGGTCGGCGGCGAGCGGTACGTCGGCGGCCGCGGCGACCGCCTTCGGCTTGCCGTTGTCGAGCGTCTCCAGCTCGGCCAGCTCGTCGGCGTGCTCCATGATCAGGTCGCCGATGCGGTGGACGATCCGACCGCGCTCGGACGGGTTCAGCTTCGACCACGGTCCGTCGAGCGCTCTGCGCGCCGCGGCGACCGCGAGGTCGACGTCCTGCTTGTCACCCTCGGCCACAGTGGCGAGAACCGCTCCCGTGGCGGGGTCGAAGGTCTCGAACGTCTTCCCGCTCACCGACTCGCGCCATTGACCGCCGATCAGCAGCTTGCGCGGTTCGGAGGTGAAGCGACGGGTTGCTTCGGCCATGGGAACAGCTACGGCCATGACGGCCTCCTCTGACGTTGTTGTCTCCTCGCGTCCGCGACTCTCTCTCCTGCCAACGGACTGCGATCGACCATACGCCGGTCCACGTTGCAGAACCGTTGCGTCGCAACGTTGCGGGGTGCAACGGGCGGCTCAGCCGGTGCGGAAGGCCCGCCGGTAGGCCGTCGGGCTGGTGCGCGTGGCGCGGGCGAAGTGGGTGCGCAGCGAGGCGGCGCTGCCGAAGCCGCAGTCGGCGGCGACCTGCTCGACCGGCGCGTCGGTGCCCTCCAGCAGGCGGCGGGCGGCGAGCACGCGCTGGTGCAGCAGCCACTGCGCGGGGGTCGTGCCGGTCTCGGCGCGGAAGCGGCGCGCGAAGGTGCGCGGGGAGACGTGCGCGTGGGCGGCGAGGCGCTCGACGGGGAGCGGCTCGTGCAGCCGTTCCAGCGCCCACGCGCGGGTCGTGTCGAGCGCCACGGACGCGACCTCCTCGACCGTCGTGACCGGCGCCTCGATGAACTGCGCCTGGCCGCCGTCGCGGTGCGGGGCGATCACGGTGCGGCGGGCGAAGTCGGCGGCGACCTCGGCGCCGTGGTCGCGGCGCACGACGTGGAGGCAGAGGTCGAGCCCCGCGGCGATGCCGGCGCTCGTCAGCACCTGGCCCTCGTCGACGTACAGCACGTCGGGATCGACCGTCACGCGCGGGAAGCGGGTCGCGAGCAGGTCGGCGTCGGCCCAGTGGGTCGTCGCGCGGCGGCCGTCGAGCAGGCCGGCGTGGGCGAGCGCGAAGGCGCCGGCGCAGACCGAGACGATCCGCGCCCCTCGCTCGGCGGCGGCGCGCAGCACGTCGAGCAGCGCCGGCGCCGGGGTCGTCTCCTCCGCGCCCACGCTGCCGGGCACGACGATCGTGTCGGCCCGCGCCAGCTCGTCAAGCCCGTGCTCGGCGACGATCGCGAAGCCGCTCGACGACATCACCGCTCCCGGCCGCTCGGCGGCGAGCGCGAACGAGTAGCGCGCCGGATCGACGAAGCCGAAGAGGTGCGCCGGCGCGGCGAGGTCGAGCACGATCACGCCCTCGCTCACGAGCGCGACGACGTGATGGGGAGTCCCAGCAGCCATTGGCAGGATCCTAGCGATCATTGTCTTTCCTGCCACTGGCGCGAGATGACCGCGGACGCGAGCATCTCCTGCATGCCCAGATCCGCACTCATCGTCGTCGACCTCCAGCAGGGCTTCGACGACCCCGTCCTCGGCCCGCGCGACAACCCCGACTGCGACCGCAACGTCGCCGCGCTCGTCGCTGCCGCCCAGCGCGCCGGCGACGCGATCGTGCTCGTCCGCCACGACTCCGTCGAGCCCGAATCCCCGCTCCACCCCGACCGCCCCGGCAACGCCTTCAAGGCCCAGCTGGACGGCGTCGAGGCCGACCTGCTCGTGCGCAAGCAGGTCCACTCGGCCTTCCACGGCGACGTCGACCTGCATGCGTGGCTCCAGCAGCACGACGTCGAGACGCTGACGATCTGCGGCATCCAGACCAACATGTGCTGCGAGACGACCGCGCGCCTGGCCGGCAACCTCGGCTACCGCGTCCGCTTCGCGATCGACGCGACCCACACCTTCGACGAGCCCTCCCCGTTCGGCGCGCCGCCGGTCACCGCCGCCGAGCTGAGCCGCGCCACGGCCGCGACGCTCGACGGCAACTTCGCCGAGGTCGTGAGAACGGCGTCGCTGCTCTGACAGTCCGTCGCGCGACGCGCTCAGGGGCGCGTGGGCGCCTCGACCGCCGGATCGCCATACCGCGGCAACAGCCCCGGCCGCTCGTGGAACCAGCTCGCCATCGCGGCGAGCCCGTCCGCGAGCGACCAGCGCGGCCGCCAGCCGAGCCGTTCGGAGGCCAGCCCGGCGTCGGCGACCCACACGTCCGTGTCCCAACTGCGTGCCGGGTAGTCGCCCCAGACCGGCTCAGCCGGGATGTCGAACACCGTGCGCGCGATCTCCGCCAGTTCGCCGAGCGTCGTCTGGCGGCCGGTGCCGATGTTGTATACCGCGCCCTCGCCGGGGACGGCGACATCGGCCGCCAGCAGGAAGGCGTCGATCACGTCCTCGACGTGGACGAAGTCACGCGCGACGCGCGGATCGACCAGCGGCGGCAGCCGCCGTTGCATCCCGTTCAGCACGAGCGCGGGGATCAGTCGGCGCGGCTCCTCCCACGGCCCGTAGACGGAGTACAGACGCAGCGTCGTGAGGGCTTGGCCGCGCTCGCGCGCCGACCAGCCGCAGTAGAGCGTCGCCGCCGCCTTCGTGAAGGCATAGGCGCTGTTGGGCTCCGGCAGCTCGGACTCCGGCGGAGCGTGGTCCTTCCAGCCGTACTCCGACGAGGAGCCGGCGTTCACGAGCGCGCGCACGTCGTAGCGCGCGGCGGCGTCGGCGAGGTGCGTGAGGCCGACGAGGTTGGTCGCGACCATCCGCTCCAGGCTCGTCTGCCACGAGTAGGCACCGTGAGCGGCGAGGTGGAGCATCAGCTCAGGACGAAAGCCGCCGACGACGGCGTCGACCGCCTCCGCGTCGCAGAGGTCGATCGCCGCGACCTGTGCGTCCGCGCGGAGGTCTTCCAGCCGCCAGCAGTCGGTCTCCGGACCACCCAGCAGCAGCGTCTCGTCACCGCGCGCCACGAGCCGGTGCGCGAGCGCCGCGCCGATGAAGCCGCCGGCGCCGGTCACGAGCACACGCGGCACGTCACGCCTCCCGAGCGGAGTCGAGCTCGGCGACCGCCTGCGCGTGCTGCGCGTCGTCGAGCGGAAGGTAATGCCACTCGATCCGGCTCTCCATGAACGACACGCCCTTGCCGAAGACGGTGCGCGCGAGCAGCACGTGCGGCGGCCCGCTCGACAGGTCGAGCTCTGCGACGACGGCGGCGATCCCATCGGGGTCGTGGCCGTCGACCTCGTGCACCTCCCAGCCGCATGCCTCCCAGCGCGCGCTCGCCGGCGGCCCCGGGTCGAGCACGTCACGCGTGTAGCCGAGCGCCTGCTGGCCGTTGACGTCGACGATCGCGACGAGGTTCGCCAGCTGTGCGTGCGCGGCGAACATCGCCGCCTCCCAGATCGAGCCCTCGTTGCACTCGGCGTCGCTGAGCAGCACGAACACGCGCCGGTCGGAGCCCTGCATGCGCGCGGCCAGCGCCGCGCCTGCACCGATCGAAAGGCCCTGTCCGAGCGACCCGGTCGAGAAGTCCACGCCGTCGAGCGCGTGCTCGGGGTGCGCGCCGAGCAGCGTGCCGTCGCCGCAGTAGGTGGCGAGCTGCTCCGACGGCATCCGTCCGGTCGCGACGAGCGCGGCGTAGAGCGCCAGCACCGCATGCCCCTTCGAAAGCACGAAGCGGTCGCGCTCAGGTCCCCCGTCGGCGCGCAGCACGCCGCCGTAGAGCGCGGCGACGAGATCGGCGATCGACAGCGCCGAGCCGATGTGGCCGACGCCCGCGCGCTTGGACTCGTCGACGATCGTGCGCTTGATCTCGTGTGCCAGGGCCGTCGTCATTTCTGGTCCACCCATTCCTCGATGTCTCCGTTGCTGCCGGCGAAGACGAACCCGTCGCGCTGCAGCGCGATCGGTAGCTCCGCGAGCGTGTCCCACTGCGACAGAAAGACCTTTCTGCCGCCCGCCTCGCGCAGCAGCGCGACCGTCTCGTCGAGCTGTTCCTGCGTCGGGATCGACTGGCTGCCCGTGTACGGCGCGACGTTGTCGACCCCGATCTGGTCGGCCATCCGGTGGCCGAGCTGCATCAGGATCAGGACCGGCTCGCCAGGCTCGACGCGCGCTCTCACCCACGCGGTCCCGTCGAGCTGCTCGAATATCCGCGGCAGGTCGGACTGCAGCCGCTCCGCCTCCTGCCACGGGCGCGGCCACTGGCCGAACGAGCAGGCCAGCAGCGCGAAGCCGCAGAGGCAGGCGACCTCCATCGCCAGCAGCCGCCCGCGCGGCCGCGCTGCCGCGGCGCGCAGCGCGACGAAGGTCAGCAGCGTCACCGCGAACGCCCACGCCGGGAAGATGTTCGTCAGCACCTCAGGGTGCGAGCGGCCGACGTAGTAGCTGGCCGATCCGAGCCCGAAGATCCCGCTCCACACGAGCATCGCCGTCAGCACACGGCCCTCGTCGCCGCGCAGCACCCGCACCGTCGCCAGCCCGATCACGGCGACGTACGTGAGGTAGATCACGACGTGGAAGCCGGTCGCCGGCATCGGCAGCATCGCGAAGCCGGCGACGGCGTACATTCTCGCGTAGCGGAACAGCAGGGATATGTCTGGCAGCGAGCCGGCGTAGGCGAGCGTGAGCGCACTCACGAGCAGGTACGCGCCGGCCAATCCGATCACGAGCTGCAGCGCCAGCGCGCGCAGCACCGGCCACGTCGGCCGGCCGCCGAGCCACAGCAGCGCGGCGATCGTCGCGCCGAGCGCCGGGATCCCGAAATCGCCGTTGTTGAGCACGACGAGGCCAGCGGCGAGGAAGACCGGCCACAGCCGCCGCGGCCGCGCGCCGTCGAGGTGGCGGGCGAACAGCCACGCCAGCAGCAACGGCCCCGAGTAGCGCAGCGGGAAGGTCGCGAAGTAGTTGCCGAGCGAGTAGCGCATCTCGAGCGGCCCGCGCATCATGTACATGCTCGTCGCCAGCAGCGGCAGAAACAGCAGCAGTGCCGCCAGCGAACTGCGCGAGATCCGCCGCAGCACGTCGTAGAGCCCCAGCAGCGACAGCCCGGTGACGGTCGCCATCAGGGCGGTGAAGACGCCGAGCGACGTGCCCAGCAGCGACATCCCGCCGGCCATCACGTAGGGCCACAGCGAGCCGTACTGCGCGGCGAAGTCGACCAGCGGCGCGCGGCCGTTGACGACCGCGAACGCCTCGTCGAACGTGAACCTGAGGTGGTAGTAGACGGCTTCGTGGGTGGCGGCGATCGTGCTGTCGAGGTTGACCGCGGGCACCAGCCACCAGATCGTCGCCGCGAGCGCCAGCAGCGCGTAGACGATCGCGCGAGCACGCGTCTCGCGCAGCCAACCGTGACCGACCTCGCGCACGCGGTCGCTGCGCAGGCCGAGCGCGATCGCTACGACGATCAGCGCCGCCACCAGCAACGTGCGATTGGTGAAGTAGACCGTCTGCGGCGCGGTAGCCGCCGACGTGTACATCTCGCCGAACGACTGCACGCGCTGCATCACGAAGAAGTAGGCGACGAGCACCAGCGCGACGATCTGCGCCACGGGCACGAGATCGGTCAGCAGCCCCGCCCAGGTCGGCCGCCGCTCGGGCAGGCTCTGCAGGCGGATCGTCAGCGCGGTGAGGATCAATGGCCCGGTCAGCGACAGCAGGAAGCGCGCCTGCTCGGTCGGCTCGGGGCGGATGCTCTCCTGGATCGAGAGCCAGAAGTGCGCCGTTCCCTCCGGGTAGATGACGGCGCCGAGCGGCGGACCGATCAGATAGATCAGCAGCGTCACCACGACCGCGGTCGGGACTATCGCCAGCCACGCCGCCTCGGCCGGCTCCAGCGGACGGACCTTGGCGGTGGCACGACCGGTCGTTCTGCGCTTCGCCGCCGTGCGACGCGGCGGCTGGGCGACCGCCGTGCCGCGAAAGGCGCGCGAGCTCGCCATCGCCGCGTCAGCCTCCGGCCCGGTTCAGCGTCCCGGCCTGCGGCGCCAGCTGCTGTGCCGCTGCGCCGACGGCGGCCGGCGCCGGCTCGGTCGCCTGCTTCGGCGCATAGACCTCGTCATGCAGTCTGTAGGCGCCCCACAGCATCCGCACCGCGGAGCGGTAGTTGGTCGTCGAGCGACCGCCGAAGCGCTCGGTCGCGAAGACGGGGATCTCGACGACGGGATAGCCGGCGTAGTGGCAGGCGCGCATCAGCTCGAGGTCGTACAGCTCGGCGTCGGCCTCGATCTGAAAGAGGTGACGGAAGGAGCGCGGGAACAGCTTCGGCGTTCCGTCGACGTCCCACGTCGCGAGGTCGAACAGACGGCGGCACTCGAAGTTGTAGAGCGCCGACCCGAGCTTGCGGCGGACGTTCTCGCGCACGCGCCGGCTCGCCTTGAGGACCGCGTTGGGATAGGCGATCGCGTAGGCGAGCATCAGCGTCGCCGTCTCCGGCGTCGTGCGCGCCGAGTTGGTGTAGCCGACGATCTCGCCGCGCGCGATCTCCAGCCCGGCGTTGATCGCCCGGCCCCAGCCACCTTCCTTCAGCTCGACCATCCGGACCGACTCCGGGAAGCGCGCGCACAGCTCGGCGCAGATCTCCGCGGAGGCGTCGCGACAGCCGTTGGGCAAGAGGATCAGCTCGCAGCGCCGTTCGAGCTTCTCGAAGTCCGCGAGGAAGCCGTGTACGACCAGGGCGATGTGATCGGCCTGGTTGTGGATCGGCAGGATCAGCGAGGCGTACGGCGGGGCGAGCTCGGTCCCCTGGTCGGTCAGCTCGGTCATGTCGGTCATGTGGCGGCTTCGTGTCGTGGGTGGGCCGGCGCGGTCGCGCCGGCATGGTCGAGCCGCGCCAGGACGAGCGCGGCGAGCGCCGCGGGCGACAGCCCATGGCGCTCGAACAAGTGGTCGCGGCTGCCGCTCTCGCCGGCCGGCGGACGGCGGAGCCCGGCACGCAGCAGACGGCAGCCGAGGCGTTCCTCGGCGATCGTCTCGGCAACGAGCGAACCGAGGCCCCCGTTGACGTAGTGGTCCTCGACCGTCAGCGCCAACTCGACGCCGTCGAGGACGGCCGCGAGGTCCGCGACCGGCGCCGGGTTGAGGCTGGAGACGACGACGGTGCGCGCGCTGAGCCCACGCTCCTGCAGCAGGGCGGCGGCCGCGGTCGCGACCACCGCGCCGCCGCCCGCAGCGATGAGCGCGACGTCCTCGCCGTGGCCGATCGTCTCCGCGCGCCCGAGGCGGAAGCGGCCGTCGAGCCCCGGGACGGGCGAGGACTCCTTGCCGAGCCGCAGGTAGACCGGCCCGTCGATCTGCTGCAGCGACGGCAGCGCGGCACGCGTCTGCGCTGGATCGGCCGGCACGACGATCCGCATGTTCGGCTGCACGCGCATGATCCCGATGTCCTCGACCGCGTAGTGGGTCATGCCGTTGTGGCCGTAGTCCATCCCGCCGCCGACGCCGACGACCCGCACCGGCAGGTCGTGCAGGATCGGGCCGTTGCGGATGAACTCGTAGCCGCGCATCGACGCGAAGGTCGCGATCGAGTACACGTACGGCGTCAAGCCCGCCTCCGCGAGGCCGGTCGCCATCCCCACCATGTTCTGCTCCGCGACCCCGGCGTTGAAGAAGCGCTCCGGAAAACGCCGCGCGAACGGCTCCAGCACCCCGAAACCGAGGTCGCCGGTGAGCAGAACAACCCGCTCGTCGGCTTCAGCCAGACGCACGAGCTCCGACGCGAATGCAGAGCGCATCGACAGTCCCCCCGGTACTAATTAATAGTTTTCACCAGCAGTCGAGCAGGGGACGACCACCCGACCGCTCACTGCCCCCATCGAGGACTCACAACGTGATCCATGTGCTGCCGCCAAGCCCTCCCCAAGGCACGTGCGGCAGTCCTACAGGACGATCGTAGCCGCAATCGACAAGCAGCGGTGGAAATTTTACAAACTGGCACGTCAACAATCATCGATCAGGACTCTCCGACGCGACCGGCGCCCCTCGCAAAGGAATTAACCCTCGGTCGTCTCAATTGTGCAAGCATGCGCGCATGAGCCGGAGCCGGAACCGCAACCGTGCTCAGCGCCAGGCGAGCACGGCTCCTTCCACGACGACCGAACGACCAAGCGCCGCGGAGTCACTGCGCAGCCGCCTGGGCGATGCGCGGCTCGATGGCGCACGCGCGCGGCTGCAACCGCTGACGCGTCTGCTTGCGCGTCATCCGCACGCGTCAGCGGCGGCGCTGTTCGGCCTGTTCGTGCTGATCTACCTGTGGCCGGTGCTGGTCGGCGGCGGGATGCTCGCGCCGCTGCACTGGTTGCAGACGGTCACCCCATGGCAGGCCGGCGCGCCGCTCGACGCCGCCGACCGCGGCAACTGGCTGCTGATGGACATCGGCAGCAGCCACTACCCGTGGAACGCCTTCGCGCGCGACGCGATCCGCGATGGCAACTTCCCCGCCTGGAACCCCCACGTCTTCGCCGGGGTGCCGTTCTTCTCCAACCCGCAGACGGTCGTGCTGTCGCCGTTCAGCGTGCCGCTGTGGATCCTGCCGCTCAACGGTGCGCTCGGGGTCTCGGCCGCGCTGAAGCTGTGGGCCGCCGGCTTCGGCACCTACCTGCTCGTGCGTGAGCTGCGGTTGGGGTGGCTGCCCGGGATGCTGGCAGGAGTCGCCTTCGCGCTCTGCTCGTTCAACGTCGTCTGGCTCAGCCACGAGACGCTGCCCGGCGTCGCGGTGATGCTGCCGTGGATGCTGTGGCTGATCGAGCGCGTGCTGCGCCGCGGCTTCGGGCCGGCGCTGCTCGGCCTCGCGCTCGTGACCGCCGTCGCCGTCGTCGGCGGTCACCCCGGCACGCAGGTCCATGTGCTCGTCGCCGCCGGCCTCTACGCGCTGCTGCGCGGCGCGACGCTCGGCGGGGTCGAGCCGCGGGCACGCGCCGTGCGCAGCGCACTCGCGGTTGGCGGCCTGGCGCTCGGCGGCCTGCTCGTGGCCGTGCTGCTGGTGCCCGAGCTGCTGTCCTCGAGAGGCACACTGGGAACGGTCGCGCGCGCCGGCGGCCACGGCGGCCAGCCCGGCGTCGACATGCCGTCGGCCGCGATCCGCACGACGCTGTTCCCCGACTGGTGGGGACGGCCGAACGCGGTCGACTTCGACATCGTTCCCGGCAGCGCGTTGACGCCCAGCGACCCTGAGAGCTTCTTCGCCAACTACAACGAGCGCACCTTCTACGCGGGCGTCATCGCGCTGCTGCTGGCGCTGCTGGCGCTGACCTCGACGGTCGCTTGGCGGCGCAAGCTGCCGTTCGCGGTGCTCGGCCTGCTGGCGCTCGCGATCCCGCTCGACGCGCCGCTGCTGGGGCCGCTGGCCGACGCTCTGCCGGTGCTGGAGTTCATCCAGAACCAGCGCGTGCACTTCGTCTTCGAGCTCGCAGTCGCGGTGCTCGCCGGCTTCGGGCTGCACGCGCTGCTGACCGAACCGGAGATGGAACGCTGGCGGCTCGGGGTGCCGCTCGGGTTCGCCGCGCTGATCGCGATCCTCGCCTTCTCCGATCTCGGGCCGAGCGGCGCCGACGTCGACGAGGCGCTGTCGAGCATCTTCTCGGGCGCGACGCTGGAGACGCCGACGGGGGCGGCGCTGGCAGCGGTCGGCTGGTTCGCGATCTTCGCGCTCGCGCTCGCGCTCGCGCTGCTGGCGTGGCACCGCTGGCCGCAGCGACGCGTCGCGATCGCGACGGCGCTCGTACTCGTGACGGCGCTCGACATGCTCCACTTCGCGCACGGCTACCAGCCGATGGACCCCGCCTCGGAGGTGATGCCGCCGAGCACGCCCGCAGTCGAGTACGCCGTCGCGCAACGCGACGAGGGCCGCTTCATCGGTCTCGACGGCGCGCTGCCGGCCGACTGGTCGATGCTCTACGGGCTCGACGACGTGCGCGGCTACGACCCGCCGCAACCGACGCTGCGGTACTACCGCCTGTGGCTGGAAGCGGCGCCCGACCAGCTGAACTGGTCGCAGTTCAACGTCGGCGACATGACGCCGGCGGCGCTGCGCGTTCTGAGTGTGCTCGGCGTGCGCACGGTGATGGCGGCGCCCGACTACCACCTGACCGACGACGTGGTGGCGATCAGAGCGCTCAGACGCGTCTATGGGGGCAGAGACGCGACGATCTTCGAGAACACCGCGGCGCTGCCGCGGACGCTGGTGGCGACACGCTTGACGGTGACGCCGAACGAGGCATTCACCCGCACCCGGATCACCGAGGGCGCCGCGACGGCGGACGGCGCCGTCGTCGTCGAGCGCGACGAGCCGGGCATCGCGCAGCTCGCTCGCGGCCAGCTCGGGCGCGGCAGCGCGCGGATCGTCGAGGACGAGGGCAGCCGCGTGACGATCGCGGCATCGCTCGACGACGACGGACTCGTCGTACTCAACGACCAGTTGACCGATGGCTGGAGCGTCCGGGTCGATGGCAGAGCGGCCGAGGTGGTGCGCGTCAACGACGTGATGCGCGGAGTGGTCGTCGGGTCCGGCGACCACGAGATCGAATGGAGCTACGCCGTCCCAGGTCTGAGCACGGGGCTGCTGCTGAGCCTGGTCGGCTGGCTGACGCTGCTCGGGCTCGGGATCTTGTTCGTCGTGCGACGCGTGCGCCGTTCGCCGACGCGCGACTGAGCGACGGCCAGAGCGCCGACGGCGCGCGGCGCCGCGTTCACCTCCCGGCCACACGATCTTCGCGTTCCCGTCACAAAAGACAGCGATTTGCACGCCATTTTGTAGGCATGCGCGACATGGGAGTGACGCGAGCCGACCTCCACTGCCACTCGACGGCGAGCCAGCTGTCGAAGCTCGGGGTCCAGCGGGCAGTCGGTCTGCCGGAGTGCGCGACGCCGCCGCGCGCGGTCCACGCGCTGGCGAAGCGGCGCGGGATGGACTTCGTGACGATCACCGACCACGACACGATCGCCGGCTGCCTGGAGCTGGTCGCCGCCGGCTACGAGGACGTCTTCATCTCCGAGGAGCTGACGACCTGGTTCCGCGGCGAGCCGCAGGCGGTGCACGTGCTCTGCTGGGGCATCACGCCCGCGGACCACGACTGGCTGCAGGCGCACGCGCGCGACGTCGAGACGGTCGCCGAGTACCTCCACGAGCACGAGATCGCCTGCGCGCTGGCGCATCCCTTCTACGCCGTCGAGGCGCCGCTGACGCCGCGCCACCGCCGCCGCCTCGCGCAGCTCTTCCCCGTCTGGGAGACGCGCAACGGGGCGCGCGCGCCCGAGCTGAACGCGCCCGCCGCGATCTACGTCGAGACGCACGGCGGGACCGGCGTCGGCGGCTCCGACGACCACGCCGGCGTCGACATCGGCCGCACCTGGACGCAGGCGCCGCCGGCCGGAACGCCGCGGGAGTTCCTCGCCCACATCCGCGCCGGGCGCGTCGCCGCGCACGGCAGACAGGGCAGCGCGGCGAAGTGGACGCATGCCGCGATCGCGCTCGCCGCGCGCTCGATCGGCGCCGACGAGGCGCAGGCGCCCGATCCCTTCGCCGTCCTGCGGATGTGCGAGCGGATGATGTCGGAGGCCGACAGACGCAGCGGCGAGGAGGGCGCCGGCCTCTGCCCTGACGACGGCCGCAAGCTGCTGCGCGCCTGGCTCGACGCGCTCGGACTGGAGCCCGACGCGGAGGCGCTGCTGGCGCGGATGCAGGACGACGGCTTCTCGCACGGCGACCTCGCGCGGCGCGCTCGCCGAATGCACGAGCGGCGGCTGGCGCGCGCGGTCTCGAGCGCCCTGGAGCACGCGTCGGGCGGCGACATCGATCGGATCGGCGCCGTCGGGGTCGAGCTGTTCGAGGCCTGCCTGCCGGCGATCCCGTACGTGCCGGCGCACGCCTTCCTCGCACGTGAGCGCGACAAGCTCTCCCCGCGCGAGCGCGACGTCGTGCGCGTCGCGCTGGTCGCCGACGGCGTCGGCGCGATGCACGGCGTCACGCACACGCTGGAGCAGATCCGCGAGCGCGGGCTGCCCGGCTTCGAGGTCGAGGTCGTCGGCACCGACCCCAACGTCGACCGGCGCCTCCCGGCGGTCGCGGAGGTCGATGTGCCGTTCTACCCCGGGCTGCGCGTCGGCGTGCCGAGCCTGCCGGACGTCGCGGAGGCGCTCAGTGACGGCGCCTACGACCTCGTCCATCTCGTCTCCCCCGGCCCGGCCGGCGTCGCCGCCGCGCTGCTGGCGAAGCTGCTGGGGCTGCCGGTCGTCGGCAGCTACCACACGGAGCTGGCGGCATACGCGCGCCTGCGCACCGCCGACCCGCGGATCGAGGCGACCGTGCAGATGGCGCTCGCCGTCTTCTACGGCCAGTGCGGGCAGGTGCTGTCACCGAGCGCCGCCGCCGACGAGTCGCTCGCCGCGCTCGGGATCGAGGCGGAGCGGATCGGCCGCTGGGATCGCGGCGTCGACCTCGACCGCTTCTCGCCCGGCCTCCGCACCCGTCCGCGACCGCGCGCGAACGACGAGCTGGTCGTCCTCTACGCCGGCCGCCTCACCCACGAGAAGGGCGCCGACCTGCTCGCGGAGGCGTTCCTGCGCGCGCACGCCGAGGATCCGCGGCTGCGGCTGCAGCTCGCCGGCGGCGGACCGGAGGAGGAGACGCTGCGGGCGAAGCTCGGCGACGCCGCGCAGTTCCTCGGCTGGCTCGACGGCGACGCGCTCGCGCGCGCCTACGCCGACGCCGACCTGTTCCTGTTCGCGAGCGAGACCGACACCTTCGGCCAGGTGATCCTGGAGGCGCAGGCGAGCGGCCTGCCGGTGATCGCGGTCGCCGCCGGCGGCCCGCGCGAGCTGATCGCGCACGGCCGCTCCGGCTGGCTCTGCCCGCCCGACGCGGCGGTGCTGGCGACCGCGCTCGGCGGCCTCGCACGACGTCAGTCGCTGCGCGAGCGACTGACCGCCGGCGGCCTCGACGCCGTCCGCGACCGCTCGTGGCCGGCCGCGCTGCGCCAGCTCGCCGACGGCTACACTCGCGCGCTGGCGCCCGCTGGCTCGGAGCAGCGCAGCTCTACTGCGGTTGGACAGCAGTAGAGCTGCACTGCTCAGGTCGCGGCGCGCCGGACGCGCGCCGCTTCGTCTACCGCCGCGCGAACAGATCCGCCTCGACGACCGCCACCGCGGTCGCGCGGCGCGGGTCACGGGCGGAGATCAGCGTCGTCAGGCGGCGCGCGACGGCGGCGTCGCGCGCGCCGTGCGGGGCGCGGATCCACTGGAACAGCGCGTCGGCGTCGTCGCTGGCCAGCAGCGCAGCGCGCAGCTCGTAGTGCAGCTGGTCGCGCAGGTCGACGATCCGCGGCGACTGCGACGCCGGCAGCACCGGCCCCGCGTACGCCTGCACCGCGGCGCGCAGGTCGCCGCTGTGCAGCAGCCGCTCGACGTGCTCGACGTCGGTCGCGACCGGCGCCGCGAAGCGATACGGCCGCGCCGCCAGCGCCGCGCCGAGCGTGCGCCGCAACCGCGACAGCTCCGAGCGGATCGTCACGTCGGCGACGTCGACCTCGCCGTACAGCAGCTCGCGCAGCTCGCCGCTGCCGAGGCCGTCGGGGTGGAGCGCCAGCAGCGCGCAGATCTCCAGCTGGCGCGGCGTCACCGTCAGCCGCCTGCCGTCGGCGACGAGCGCGTCGGCGGGCGTGCCGAGCAGGCGCAGGTCGAGCGTGCCGGCGGCGGCGAGCGCGCGGCCGCCGGCGCCGGTCTCCAACAGCGACGGCGCGCGACGGCGGCTGTGCGGGTGCAGCACCCAGTAGCCCGGCACGGCCGAGAGCTGCTCGGCCTCGACGACGGTCCGCCCTATCCGCAGGCGGCCGGCCTCGGTCGGCGGCGGCACGCGCCGGCGCCCGAGGTCGTCGCCGAGCAGGCGGCCGCCCGGCGAGACGACCGTCACCGTGGCGCCGGTGCCGAGGTGGCCGCGCGCCGCTTCCAGCGCCGCCGCGTCTCTCCACGCGGCGAGCGCCGCGAGGTGGGCCTCGACCGCTCTCGCGGTCGCGTTCGCGAGCGCCAGCGTCGAGGGATGGGCGGTGTCGAACGATCCCGTCAGGTCGACGGCGCCGAGCAGCGTGCCGTCCTCGGGGTCGTGGATCGGCGCCGCGGCGCACATCCACGAGGCGTGCGTGGCGTGGTAGTGCTCGGCGGCGAAGACCTGGATCGGATGGTCGGCCTCCAGCGCCGTGCCCGGCGCGTTGGTGCCGGTCGTGCCCTCCGACCAGTCCGATCCTGGCACGAAGCCGATCTCGATCGCTGCCCGCTGGGTCGCGCGGCTGCCCTCGACCCACAGCAGGTGGCCGGTCACGTCGCAGACGGCGACGACGTGGCGGGCGTCCTCGGCGACGTCGACCAGCAGCGAGCGGATCAGCGGCATCGCGACCGCCAGCGGATGGCGCGCGCGTCGCTCCTCCAGCTCCTCCGCCGTCAGCTGCGGCGGCAGCTCCTCCCGCTCCGCGTAGACGCCGGCCTTCGCCGAGCGCTGCCATGACTCCAGCACGACGGGGCGCAGCACCCGTGGTGGCGGATTGCCCTCCAGCACGCGCTCACGCGCGCGTGCGATCAGGCGAGCCTGCGACTGTGGCTCCACAGTCGATTCGATCGCGACCCATGGGTTCCGCATGGTGCTGCGCTCGCTCTCCTCGGTCCTGCTCGCCGGCGCCCGCTACCGGCCGATCGCGACTTCGAGCTCCACGGGCTTGCCGCTTCGCAAGAACTCCATCTCCTTATTGTGCAGCAATGCCGCCTTCGCCTGCCAGCGCGGCCGCGCCATGAAGTCGTTGCGGACCGGGACCGGCTGCGGCGTCTCACCCTTGGCGTAACGCGCCGCATTCCGGCCGATCGCGCGGAACGTCTCCAGGTCGAGCAGCGGCGCCTGCGGGAACAGCTCGAGGTTCGACAGCCGCGGCAGGTCGCGCTGGTGGATCACCGTCGTCCCGCGCGAGAGCAGGCCGACGCCGATCCCGGAGCCGCTCAGCTTGGCGCCCGTGAACGCTACGATCGCGAGATCGGCGCTGTGCGTCACGCGGATCACGCGCAGCGAGGCGCCCTCCTCCTCGACGCCGGCGAACAGCTCGCGCAGCACGCTGCCGTGCGGCACGTCGACGATCGTTCTCGTGAAGAAGTCGCCGAACGCCGGCGACAGCGCCACGACGACCTCGTCGTGGCGCGAGCCCTGCGCCGCCGGCCCCAGCTCGGTCAATCTGAGATCGTGCGCGGGCGGTGCGGTGGTGGTCATCGTCATCGGGTCTCCTCCGCCTCAGGCTTCCGGGTTGCTCGGGCTGACGGTGTGCCGCAGCCGCTTCATCTCTTCCCAGCGCGCCCCTTCCGGGCGATACCCGCTGCCGGGACCTGCGTAGTCGTTCGGTGCGTTCACCGCACTCACCGCCTCGCCATCGTGTCCGACGATCGCCGCTGTGTGCAGCAGGTCGCCGCCGATCCGCTGGCGCAGCAGCGCCAGCAGCGACTCGGCGACGTCGCGGAAGCCGCCGGCCTCCAGCGCGCGCACGACGTCGAGGCCGGTGATGCCCTCGTCCATCATCATCTGCGCGCCCTTGAGGTCCTCCAGCACGTCGCGCGGCGGGAGGTCGTTGGAGCCGTGCGCGTAGGTGACCGCCTCGACCTCGGCGTCGGTGATCGCCGGCAGGCCGAGCTGCTCGAAGACCGCCTGCATCGCGCGGGCCGCCTTGTCGCGCACCGCGAGGATCTCGCGCTCGTCGACGTGGCGCAAGCCGCCGTCGACCTGGAGGTCGCGCTGGATCGTGTTCCAGTCGTCGTAGTCCTCGCAGTCGACGTTGGAGCCGGCGAACATGTTGTCGTAGTTCGGACAGGCCGAGTAGCCGGAGCAGATCAGGTCGGTGCCCGGCAGGAACTGCATCAGCAGGCGCGCCGTGCGGCGCATGTCGGAGTGCGAGAAGGTCTGGTCGTTGCCAGAGGCGCACTCGAGGTCGACCATGCTGGCGACGAGGTTCTCGGCCAGCACCGCGCGGATGCCGGCGGGAACCGCGCCCGGGACGCCGATGCAGCTGATCGAGCCGTTCTGAAGCCCCTGCACGCCGGCGCCCTTCGCCATCAGGATGCAGCGGATCTCGAGGTACAGCATCGACTTGCCCTCGGCGCTGCCCATCTGCACCTCCGAGCCGGTGCCCGAGGTGAAGCGCATCTTGATGCCGCGGCTGGCGTAGGCGGAGGCGAGGAAGGCCTTCGACCACGGCGTGTCGTCGCCGTCCTTGAAGACTCTCTCGGTGCCGTAGATCGAGATCGTCTCGGCGTAGGTCGTGAGGCCGCGCAGGCCGAGCCGCAGCTCGGTCGCCTCCTCCAGCGCGCACTGCGTCAGCACGCCGCCGCGGCCGACCTGCGCGCCGACCTGGAGGCCGAGCGCGACCAGCGGCGCGTAGCGGACGATGCCGAGCGTCGTCTCGACCTCGTCGAAGCCGCGCAGCGCGCCCTCGGCGGCGTCGGCGGCGACCTGCAGCGGGTTGTCGCGCGCGCTCGTGCAGTGCGCCTGGTTGCTCGGCGTGCGCCGCGCGCGCATCTTCTGCATCGCCATCATCATCTCGACGACGTTCATCGTCTTCATGA
This sequence comes from Conexibacter stalactiti, assembly GCF_033542075.1. Lineage (NCBI taxonomy): Bacteria > Bacillati > Actinomycetota > Thermoleophilia > Solirubrobacterales > Conexibacteraceae > Conexibacter > Conexibacter stalactiti. Next base: position 19,426 of record NZ_JAWSTH010000048.1, on the reverse strand, counting down.
CGGCGAGGATCTTCGCCGGCGTCAGGCCGCGCACGACCCGCAGCACGTCGACGCGCGGCGTGCGCGGGTCGACCAGCATGTGCGCGATCTCGACGGCGTCGATCGCCATCGATCTCTCGGCGGTCGCGGCGTCGATCGCGGTGTCGGCGATGAACTGGTCGAGGAAGTCGAACTGCTCGCGCGTGCGGCCGTCCATCTCGACGACGCGGCCGTCCTGCACGCGGATGCTCGGCGTCGGGTCGTTCGGGCTGTCCATCGCGACGAGGCCGACCTCGGGCCATTCGTCGACGAAGCCGTCGAGGTTGACGGGGCGCGCCTCCAGCGCCTGGGTGCGCTTGGAGGTCTTGGTCTGCGGATCGGGTGCTCGCAAGGCGGACATGGCAGGTTCCTTCCGGGATCAGTCGTCGGCCGCGAGGCAGTCGCGGCGCTCGTAGACGTCGGCCGCCTCGCGCACGAGCGCGGCGTTGACCGGGGCCTGGAACTGCCCTTCCAGCTCCTCGGCGATGCTCAGCAGCTGCTCCTTGCTCGACGCGCCGGGGCGCAGCGAGTTGTAGATCTCCAGCAGCCGCTCGTCGGGTACGCGCGTCAGCTCGCCGGCGCGGCGCAGGTTCTCGGCCATCTGCGGCCGCTCGGTCTGCTCGGCGATCTGCGCCTGCAGCTCCAGCGTCTCCGGCGTGATGCGCAGATCGTCGTCGGTGACGGTCTTGTCGAGCACCGCCTCCAGCGTGATGTCGTCGAGCGTCTTGCCGCTCGGCGTGCGCAGCAGCTCCGGCCGGCGGCCGGAGAGCGGGTAGTCGGCGGCGGTGACGGTGCCGTTCGATGCGGGGCTCATCGTGATTCCTCTCGTGCTCGCGGAAGCGAGGTCATGCGAACGCGGCCGCGCCGGCTTCGGCGACCTCTTGGTCCTGCTCGACGCTGCCGGCGCTGACGCCGATCGCGCCGACCGGCTCGCCGCCTCTGCCGATCAGCGGCACTCCGCCGCCGAAGGTGACGAGGCCGCCGCTGGAGTGCTCGAGGCCGTAGAGCGGCTGGCCGGGCTGGGTGATCTCAGCGAGCGCGTGGGTCGGCAGCTTCATCATCATCGCCGTGTACGCCTTGCGCTGGCTGATGTCGATGCTCGCCATGATCGAGCCGTCCATGCGCGCGAAGGCGACGAGGCGCGCGCCGGCGTCGACGACGGCGATGTTCATCGGCTGACCGATCTCCTCGGCCTTCTCCTTCGCCGCGGCGATGACGGCCTCGGCGGCGGCGAGCGTCACCTTCGCCGGCTTGGTGCGGGATCGTGTCGCGCTCATGGCAGCTCCTTCAGCGGCGCGCCCTTGACGAGGCGCGCGGCGTTGTGCCCGAGCGCGCGCAGGCGCTCCGGGACGTGGACGGCGGGCAGGCGCAGCAGCGGCTCATCCGGCGGCAGCTGCGGCAGGTGGAGGCAGGCGAGGTCGGCGTCGAGTCCGATGCCGACGGAGACGGGCGAGGTGCACGCGGCGTTGTAGGCGATCGCGACGGCGTCGCCGACGGCGGCGATCACGCGGCAGGGGACGCCCTCCTCCTCGAGACCGGCGCGGACCTCGCGCAGGGCGGTGCCGTCGCCGGCGGCGACGTGCAGGAAGACAGCCGGGCCGCTCATGCGAGCACCCGCTCCCGCACATACGACTCGACCAGACCGGTCGCGACGGCGTTGCGCGGGCCCTCGACGGCGCGCACGTTGCCGGTGCCGCAGACGACGCCGTGGTCGGCGAGCGCCTCGGCGACCAGCTCGGGGATCTCGAAGTCGAGCGCCGAGCCGCCGATCAGCACGACGAAGTCGATCCCGCGCACGTTGCCGTGCTGGGCGACCTCGCGCAGCGCGCGCAGGGCGTTGACGGCGAAGACGCGACGCTTGGCGTCGCGGCGCACGCGGCGGATGCGGTCGAGCCCGTGGCTGACCGGGATCGGCACCATCCCGCCGTCCTCGGTCAGCGCGACGACGCGCGCGAAGGTCTCGGCCGGCAGCGCCGTCTCGAAGTACTGCACGGTGCCGTCCTCCAACCGCACGTGGAAGAGCGACTCGACCTTCGCCAGCGGGCAGGTCTTGACGTGCTCGGCCAGCTCGCGATCCTCGATCCCCAGCTCGGAGCCGATCAGCTTCGTGACGAGGTCGCCGGCGCCGGCGGCGTGGTAGGTCGAGACCTCGTCGTCGCCGAGCGCGAGCGCGGCGTCGGTCGAGCCGCCGCCGAGGTCGAGCACGGCGACGGGGGTCGCGGTGCCGGGGGTCGTGAGCGCGCCGCGCACCGCCATCTCGGCCTCGACGCCGCCGACGATCACCTCGACGCCGGTCGCCTCCGTCAGCGCGCGGGCGACCTGCTCGATCGGGCCGCGGCTGGTGCGCACCATCGCCGCCAGCGCGACCGCGTTCTCGAGCGCGAACTCGCCCGCGAGGCCGCCGCGCACCTCGCGCGGGACGAACGTGTCGGCGGCGAGCACGTCGCGGATCCGAACCGTGTCGACGGGGTCGCCGGTCAGGTCGGCCATCGTCTCGCGCACGCCGGCGAGCATCCCGCCGACGTGCGAGCCGGCCTCGCCGACGACGTCGGTCAGCGGCTGCACGCGCCGCAGCGCGTCCATGATCTCGGCCGCGCCGCCATTGACGTCGACGGCCTTCTTCGCCCGCTCGCCGTGCAGCTCGAGCGTGCCGGCGGGGATGCGGCGGTCGGTCACGTCGCCGCCGGGCGTGCGCACGACGACGGCCGAGCGCGTGCCCATCAACGCGCGGGCGACCGGCGCGACGACGCGCGTCTCCTCCGGTGTCAGCTCGAAGACCGTCGCGAGGCCGTAGGAGTTCGCGAGCGTGCGGACGGTGCGACCGGGCGCGGCGACCTCGACGGCGGCCGCCATCCCGAGCGGGACGCGCTCGACGAGCGTGACCTCGTCGACGATCGGGATCGGCTGGGCGAGGCGGTTGGCGATCAGGCGCGCGTCGTCGCGCTGCGCGATCGCGCCGCTGACGGCGACGCCGCGCGCGACGGCCGCGTTGAGCACGAGCGCCGCCTCCTCGAAGTCGACGCTCGCCGGGATCACGCAGATGACGGCGTCGTCGCCGGGCGCGACCGCCTGCCGCGCGAGCGCGTCGAAGGCGACCGTGACGCCGACGCCGAGCCCCTCGCCGCCGGGCGTCTGCGGGTTGTGGCCGATCATCGTCGACTCCGTGATGATCGTCTCGGTGATCGTCTCCATCGCGAGGCCGCTGATCACCGGCGTCGCCTCGTTGAGCAGGATCGCGTCGACCTCCTCCATGGCGCGCCCGGCCGCTCTCAGCGCATGGGCGATCGCGCGACCGGCGCCGGTGACGTTGGGCGCGGTGCCCTTGACGCCGGTCGTCGCGGCGAGGCCCGAGCCGAGGTAGGCGACATCGCCTCCCTCGACCATGGCAACGCATGCCTCAGTCGTCGAGTTCCCGATGTCGACACCGACGATCAGGTTCATATCTCTCTCTCCTCAGCGGGATGGAATTCACTCCACTCCGACTGCAGGCGATCCTTCCCTGTTCTTCACCGCTCGGCAAGCGCCGCTGCAACACATCCGCAACGTTTTCACTCGGCAGCCGTACTGCAACACCGTGCGCCGTAGCGTCGCCTTCCGGAGAGACGGGTCACCGTCAAAGAGGAGAGTGAACGATGGACTTCAGCCTGTCGATGCTGCTCGCTGCGTTCGCGGGTGGATGCTTCGGCGCGCTTTGCGGCGCCTTGATCGCCTTCGCGCTGACCGGCGCGATCGTGTTGCTCGGCGCAGCGGTCGCGCTCGCCGGGGGCAGAGTGGACGTGCTCGGCACGATGGCCTTCGGGCCGGTCTTCGGTCCCCACGTCGCCTTCGCGGGCGCCGTCGCCGCCGTCGCCTACGCGGCCCGCCGCGGCTATGTGGAGACGGGACGCGACATCGCGACCCCGTTGGCAAGTCTCGGCAAGCCCGACCCGATCGTCGTCGGCGGCCTCTTCGGCGTCGGCGGCTACGCGATCCAGCAGCTGCTCGTCGAGCTGCTCGCCAAGAGCGACGGGACCGGCTTCTACACCGACACCGTCGCGCTGTCGGTCGGCATCACCGCCGTCGTGGCGCGCTTCGCCTTCGGCGCCGGCGGCCTGCTCGGCGCCCGCCCGCAGCGCCGCGCGCGGCCGATCATGGCCGGCGGCTCGCAGGAGGCGGACGCACTCGGCGCCGAGGCGCTGCCCGCCGAGCCGGAACCGACGTGGGTTCCGTGGCAGAGAGCGTGGTCGCAGGCCGCGCTGCTGGGATTGATCTCCGGCATCGCCTCCGCGTGGGTGCTGGCCGAGCTGAACGCCGTCGACAGCGCCTATGTCGGCGCGGCGACGTTGATCGGCTTCGGCGTCTCGGCGAGCCTGCTGGCGCTGCTGGTCGTCGGCGCGTCGGTGCCGGTGACGCACCACATGACGTTGCCGGCGGCGGTCGCCGCGGGTTTCGTCGCCGCCGCCGGAGGCAGCGTATTGACGATCGTCGCGGTCGGCGCGCTCTGCGGAGTGCTCGGCGCGCTGCTCGGCGAGCTGTGCGCGCGCCTCTTCCTGATCCACGGTGACACGCACGTCGACCCGCCCGCGCTCGCGATCGCGCTCATGACGACCGCGATCGTGCTGACCGATCTGGCGCTGTGAGCCGTACTCGCACAGAGCGCCGCGTTGAAGGAGACGAGATGAGCACCCTCACCCAGACGAGCCCTCCCACGAAGACCTACGAGCAGGTCCGCGCCGAGCACCGCTGGAACGTGCCGGAGCGGTACAACATCGCGCACGACGTCTGCGACAAGCACCCGCGCGACGGACTCGCGATGATCTGGGAGCGCTACGACGGCGCCCGCCGTGACGTCAGCTGGGGCGAGCTGCAGGACCTTGCCAACCAGGCCGCGCACGTGCTGAAGGCGCACGGCGTCGGGCGCGGCGACCGCGTCGCCGTCGTGCTGCCGCCGACGCCGGAGACGGCCGCCGTCTTCCTCGCGACCTGGAAGCTCGGCGCGGTGCTGCTGTCGATGTCGGTGCTGTACGGCGACGAGGGGATCCGCCACCGCCTCGCCGACAGCGAGCCGCGGCTGCTGGTGACCGACGTCGCCAACGTCGAGCGGTTCGACGCGAGCCTCGTCGACGACGTCTTCGTGATCGACGGCGAGGCCGGCGCGAGGCTGCTGACGACCGCGCCGAAGGACCACATCGCGACCGACACCTCCGCCGACGATCCGGCGCAGCTCTACTACACGAGCGGCACGACCGGGCTGGCGAAGGGGATCGTCCACGCCCATCGCTACATCCTCGGCCACGAGGAGTTCACCTGGTCGCACGAGGTGCAGGAGGGCGAGCGCTTCCACGGCATGGGCGAGTGGGCGTGGGCGGCCGGGATCGCACCGCTGCTGGGTCCGTGGCGCCTCGGCGCCACGCAGGTCGTCTTCCAGCGCAGAGGCGGCTTCGACCCCGCCGACCAGCTCGCGTTCCTCTCGCGCCACGAGGTCACCAACGTCTTCACGACGCCGACGGCGATGCGGGCGATGATGACGCTGTCGGATGCGGGTGCGCGATACCCGCAGGTCTTTCGCCGCGTCTGCTCCGCCGGCGAGCCGCTGAACCCGGAGGCGATCCGCTGGTTCCGCGAGCAGTACGGCGTCACCGTGCTCGACTACTACGGGCTGACGGAGTCGTATCCGCTCGTCGGCAACGTGCCGTGGATGGAGGTGCGCGACGGCTCGATGGGCAAGCCGATGCCGGGCTGGGAGGTCGCGATCCTCGACGAGGACGAGAAGCCGGTCGCCCAGGGCGAGCGCGGCGAGATCTGCCTGCGCGCGCGGAGCAACCCGCACTACCCGCTCGGCTACTGGCGCCGCCCGGAGGAGAGCGAGGCGACCTTCGGCGGCGACTGGTTCCACACCAAGGACGCCGCCTCCGAGGACGAGGACGGCTACTACTGGTACGAGGGCCGCGCCGACGACGTGATCATCGCCGCCGGCTACCGGATCGGCCCGTTCGAGGTCGAGTCCGCGTGTCTGGAGCACCCGGCCGTGCGCGAGGCCGCCGCGGTCGCCTCGCCCGATCCGGTGAAGGGCAACGTCGTGAAGGCGTTCGTCGTGCTGGCGGACGGCTTCGAGGGCAACGACGCGCTCGCCGACTCGATCAGAACCCACGTGCGCGGCCGCCTGTCGGCGTACGCCTACCCGCGCAAGGTCGAGTTCGTCAGCGACCTGCCGAAGACGCTGACCGGCAAGATCCGCCGCATCGAGCTGCGTCAGGCGGAGCTGGAGAGGTAGCCTCGCGGGCGTGCTGCTGCCGCTGCTCGCCCTGCTCGCGACCGTCCCCGCGTCGCCCGGCGCCGCCGCCACCGCGGCGGCGCCGGCCACGACGTTGACGATCGACCTCGACCGCGCGCTCGTGCGCGGCTTCAACCGTGACGGCTTCATCGTCTCCGGTGTCTATCCGGCGACCCTGCGCGGCGACCGGCTGCGGCTGCCGGACGGCGACGCGCGCGGCGGGCTGTTCCTGCACGCGGGAATGCACCGCCTGACGCTCGATCGTTTCGCGCTGCGCGACGGCGGGCGGGCGCTGCGAGCACGGGTCGGCACCCGCTCCGTCGTGCTCGCGCGCGGCTCTACCAGCCGCTTCACGCTCACGCGCGCCGGCGCCCACGCACTGCGAGCGCAGCTGCACACGGCGCGCCCCGTCGCGGGCGCGCCGCTGGGCCGCGTCAGCGCGACGCGCCCGCGCTGACGAGCCGCCTACCCGCCCGACGCGCTGAACGTCTCGGCGTAGCGCTGCAGGAACCGCGCTTCCGCATGCGCCAGCCGCTCGATCTCGCGCGGGTCGACCGACTCGTTCGGGGCGTGGATCAGGCAGGTCGGCTCCTCCACGCCGAGCAGCAGGATCTCGGCGTCGGGGAAGGTCTCGGCGAGCGCGCTGCAGAGCGGGATCGAGCCGCCGGCGCCGGCGGTCGTCAGCTCGCGCCCGTACGCCTCGTGCATCGCCTCGGCGATCGCGTCGTAGGCCGGTCCCCCGGTCAAGCCGGCGAACGGCGGCGCCGCCTCGCCCGGCTCGACCGTCAGCTGCACGCCCCACGGCGCGACGCGCTCGACGTGCGCTACGAGCAGGTCGCGCGCGGTGACGGGATCTGTGCCGGGCGGGACGCGCAGGCTCAGCCGCGCACGCACCGCCGCCGGGACGGCGTTCGAGGAGCCGACGACCGGCGGGCAGTCGATCCCCAGCACCGTCAGCGCCGGCCGCGCCCACAGCATGTCGGCGGGCGCGCCGTCGCCGACCAGCTCGACGCCGTCGAGCACGTTCGCATCGGCGCGGAAGCGCTCCGGCGGGTAGTCGACGCCGCTCCAGCGCTGCGTCGCGTCGAGCCCTTCGACGGTCGTGTTGCCGTGCTCGTCGTGGAGCGTCGCGAGGATCTTCACGAGCGCGACGAGCGCGTCCGGCGCCGGGCCGCCGAACATGCCGGAGTGCATCGGCGTCGCCAGCGTTCTGACGGTCACGTCGACCGTCACGGTGCCGCGCAGCGCGGTCGTCAGCGTCGGCACGCCGGCGGCGACGTTGCCGGTGTCGGCGACGATCACCGCGTCGGCGCGCAGCAGCTCGGGGTTGTCGCGTACGAGCCGCTCCATCCCGTCGGTCCCCTGCTCCTCGGCGCCCTCGGAGATCAGCTTCAGGTTGACCGGGTACGCGCCGTCGCCGGTCCCCCTGAGCGCGCGCAGGGCGGTCAGGTGCAGCGCGATGTTGCCCTTGCAGTCGGCCGCGCCGCGCCCGTACCAGCGGCCGTCGCGCTCGGTCAGCTCGAAGACGGGCGACTCCCAGTCGTCGTCGCCGAGCGGCGGCTGCACGTCGTAGTGGCAGTAGAGCAGCACGGTCGGGGCGCCGAGCGGTCCGGCGGCGGTGCCGAAGACGGCCGGGTGACCGTCGGAGGTCTGCTCGAAGCGGGCGTCGTCGAAGCCCAGCGCCTTGAAGCGGTCGATCACGTACTGCCCGGCCGCGATGCACTCCTCGGCCGGGAACTGCTGCGGATCGGCGACAGATCTGAACGCGACCAGCGCCGCCAGATCGTCGCGCGCGCTCCCCATCAACCCTCTGATCGTCTCGGCCAGCATCCGGTCCTCCGTGCCTGTCGCGGTCGGTCGCGGCAGACGCTACGCGATGACCCGCGCGAGCGCCCGCCAGCGCGCCTGGCGCCAGCGGAAGAGGCCGTGGGCGAACAGCCACACGAGCGGCGTCGCGGGCCCGGCGTCGAGCGTCACCTCGTCGGTGTAGCGGCAGGCCGCGTCGCCGCGCGGCTCGAACGTGAGGCGGTGGTTCCAGCTGCGCAGCAGGCCGCCGCGCTCGTTCGTGAACAGCTCGCGCGGCTCGAGCGTGACGATCCGCAGGTGGTGGCGCCAGGCCGGGATCGCGCCGAACCACCACAGGCGGGCGCTCAGCTCGTCGCCGGGCGCCGCGCTCGCCTCGAAGTCACGGTCGCGCGGAAGGCCCGTGACGCGGAAGACCGGTTTGACGACGAAGGCGAACAGCGCCGGACGGCGCGCGAGCGCGCAGGCGCGCTCGGCGGAGAGCGGCAGGTCGGTGGAGACGCGGACGACGGCCATGCGGCCTCCTCTCGCCGGAGTTTCAGCGACCCGCGTGCGGCGGCCGCCCCAAGCGCGTAGTGTGAGCAATAGCTCGCGTTTGCGCTACTCGCGTTTCGCGGGCGCCTCCGCCGATGCCGACGAGATCCCTCAGAGCCCGCAGACAGCCGCGTCAGGCGCGCTCGCGCGAGACGGTCGAGGCGCTGCTGGAGGCGGCTGCTCAGGTCTTCGAGCGCCACGGCTACGCGGCCGGCACGACGAACCGGATCGCCGCGCGCGCCGGCGTCTCGATCGGTTCGCTCTACCAGTACTACCCGAGCAAGGACGCGATCCTGCTGGCGCTGGTCGAGCGCCATGTCGCGGAGGGAGAGGCGGCGCTGGCGCCGCTCGCGGGGTGGTTGGCGGGCGATTCGTCGCCGGGCCTCCGCGACGGCCTCCAAGCGCTCGTCGCGGCGATGGTCGCGCTGCACGCCGACCGCCCGGCGCTCCACCGCGTGCTGTTCGAGGAGGCACCGCGGCCACCGGCGCTGCGCCGCCGTCTCGACGGCCTCGCCACGCAGGCCGCCGACGCGATCGCCGCGTGGCTGCGCGCCTGCCCTGAGGTGCGCGTCGCCGATCCGGAGCTTGCCGCGCGCCTGGTCGTGCAGACGGTCGAGTCGATCACCCACACGCTCGTCATCCACCCCGCCGCCGACCGCCCGCCGGCCGCCTGGACGGCCGCGACGGTCGCCATGCTCGCCGCCTACCTGGCGGCGGTGCCGGTCGATGACCGTCATCCCGCACCCCGCTGAGGGGTGCCAGATGACGGTCCTCCGACGGTTCAGCGCACCTCGCCGCGCGTGAGCAGCGGCCAGACCTCTTCGACGACGCCGTTGCGGGCGGCGAGGATCGCGTCGTGGAGGTTGACGCAGGTGCAGGCGTGGTTGGGGACGAGCTGGTGGCGGTCGCCGACGCGGGCGGTCGCGGCCAGCTCAGGCGGCAGCTCGCAGACGGCGTGCTCCTCGTTGAGCGAGACGACCTCCGCGCCGGGCGCGGTCGTCAACCGGCCCCAGCCGGTCAGGCCGGCCGGCGCGCCGGCCTCGCCGAGCGTCTTGGAGCCGGTGTCGAGCACCATCCGCCCCGGGACGCTCGTGGAGATCACCGAGGCGTGCACCTGCAGCGCCGCGTCGTCCTCCTGCCAGGCGCCGCGCGCCTCGCTGCGGTCGAGGAAGACGTAGTTGCCGGCGCGCACCTCCGTCATCACCGTCTCGTGCGCGAGGAAGAGCGTCGCGGTCGAGCCGCCGGAGACGCGGTCGCAGCGGATGCCGGCGGCCGCGAAGGCGTCGCGGGTCGCGCGCAGCAGCTGTTCGACGCGCGCGAGTCCGTCGCGCACCTCGGCGAGCGTCCCGCGCACGTGGCCGGGGTAACAGGAGATGCCGGCGACGCGCAGTCCGCTCGCGCTCGCGCCGCTCGGCGCGCTGCTCATCGGCGCCCCGCCCGCGCTGTGCGAGGCCGCGCCACCGGCCGGCGCGAGTCGCTCGACCCCCTCCGCCAACGCCAGCGCCTCGGCGGCGCCGCCGACGCCGGTGCGGCGCATGCCGGCGTCCAGCTCGATCAGCACCTCCGCGCTCGTGCCGCGAGCGCGGAGGGCGCGGTCGAGGCCCTCGGCTGCGGCCAGCGAGTCGAGCGCGACGGTCAGCGGCACCTGACCCGCGACCTGCGCGAGCCGCTCCCACTTCGCCGTCCCCCACGCCGGATAGTGCAGCAGCAGCGGGCCAAAGCCGGCGGCCGCGAACAGCTCCGCCTCGCGCGTCTTGGCGACCGTGAAGCCGGCCGCGCCGGCGTCGCGCTGACGCGCGGCGAGCGCGACCGTCTTGTGCGTCTTCAGGTGCGGCCACAGCGCCAGCCCGCGCTCGCGCGCGTAGGCGGCGGCGCGCGCGACGTTGCGGTCGACCACATCGAGGTCGGCGACGACGACCGGCGTCTCCAGCTCCGAGACGTGACGGCCGATCGCGTCCTCCCAGCGAGCCGCGCGCGCGCCGGCGTCGCGCAGCCCGCCGGCGCCGCTCACGCGACACCTCCGCTGGAAGAACGAGCCCCCTGGGCGAGATCTTCCGACGCTGTCCGAGGCCGCAGGCCGAGCGACAGCGCATCGCCGCTCACCGGATCGAAGACGTGCAGCGCGCGATGGTCGACGGCCAGCTCGATGCGCTCCCCCGCCCGCACCGCGTGCCGGCCGTGAACAGCCGCCGTGAAGCGGGCGCGGCGGTCGTCGGCGAGCAGCGTGCCGTCATCGGGGTCGCGTTGGTCGGCGGCCTCCTGGACGGCCTCCGCCGTCACTCTCGGCGCCTCCAGCGCGAAGATCGCGTGCGTCTCCGCGCCCAGCTCCTCGACTGCCTCGACCGTCACCGCGATCCGCGGCCACGACGGGTCGACCGACGGCCCCGCCAGCTCCAGGTCGGTCGGCCGGATCCCCAGCACCACGCGTCGCTCAGCGCCGTCGGAGCCCGCCAGCCCGTACCCCTCCGGCAGCGCGATCGCGTGCTCGCCGAAGCGCACGACCCCGTCCCCCACCACCGCGTCGGCGAGGTTCATCGACGGCGAGCCGATGAAGGCCGCGACGAACAGGTTGACCGGCCGGCGGAACAGCTCCTGCGGCACGTCGCACTGCTGCAGCACGCCACCGCGCATCACCGCGACGCGCTGGCCGAGCGTCATCGCCTCGACCTGATCGTGGGTGACGTAGACCGTCGTCGTGCCGACGCGCTCGTGCAGCCGCGCGAGCTGGCCGCGCATCGAGGCGCGCAGCTTCGCGTCGAGGTTGGAGAGCGGCTCGTCCATCAGGAAGGCGGCCGGCTCGCGCACGAGCGCGCGCCCCATCGCGACGCGCTGACGCTGGCCGCCGGAGAGCGCGACCGGCTTGCGCGCCATCAGCTCCTCCAGCCCGAGCATCCCGGAGACCTCGTCGACGCGCCGCGCGACCTCCTCCTTCGGCGTGCGCCGCTGGCGCAGCCCGAAGGCGAGGTTCTCGGCGACCGTCATGTGCGGGTAGAGCGCATAGTTCTGGAAGACCATCGCGATGTCGCGGTCGGGCGGCTGCAAGCGTGTCACGTCGCGCCCGCCGATGCGGATCGCGCCGTGAGTCACCTCCTCCAGCCCGGCGATCATCCGCAGCAGCGTCGACTTGCCGCAGCCGGAGGGCCCGACGAGCACCATGAACTCGCCGTCGGCGACCTCCAGCTCGACCGCGTCGACAGCGCAGACGCCGCCGTCGTAGACCTTCGAGACGGCGTCGATCTCGATCGCGCCCACCGCTCAGCCCTCCCCGTCCCCGAGTCCGCCGAGCACCGCGACGCAGTCGATCTCGACCTTGATCCCGAGCAGCGCGGCGCCGATCGTGGTGCGCGCCGGCAGCGGCACGCCGTCGCCGCCGCGCGAACGGAAGAACTCCGAGTAGACGGCGTTCATCGCGGCGAAGTCGTCGAGGTCGGCGAGGTAGACGCCGACGCGCACGACGTCGGCGACCGTCGCGCCGCCGTCGCGCAGCACCGCCTCCACGTTCGAGAGCGTCAGCAGCGTCTCCGCTTCGATCGTGCCGGCGACGACGGCGCCGTCGCGCAGCGGGCCCTGCCCGGCGACCCACAGCATCGTGCCGCGCGCGAGGATGCCGGGCGAGTAGGGAGCGGCGGGGGTCGTGCCATGGACTGCTTGCTTCATCGGTCTAGCCCTTCACGGCGCTCGAGGTGAGCGATTGGATGAACGTGCGCTGCGCGAGCAGGAAGGCGATCAGCACCGGCAGCGTCGTCAGCACGTCGCCGGCCATCACGGCCGCCCACTCGGTGCGGTGCTGGCCCTGGAAGGTCGTCAGCCCCAGCTGGAGGGTGTAGTTCTCGTCGGAGGAGATCGCGATCAGCGGCCACGTCAGGTCGTTCCAGACGGTCAGGAACGTCAGCACCGCCAGCGTCGTCAGCGCCGGCCGCGCGAGCGGCAGCACGATCTTCACGAGCACCGTCAGGCGCGAGCAGCCGTCGATCCGCGCCGCCTCCTCCAGCTCTCTCGGCAGCGAGACGAAGAACTGCCGCAACAGGAAGATCCCGAACGCCGACACCAGCCCCGGCACGATCAGCGCGCCGAGCGAGTCGATCAGCCCCAGCTCCTTCATGATCAGGAAGGTCGGGATCATCGTCAGCTGGAACGGGATCACGAGCGTCGTCAGCATCAGCCCGAAGACGACGTTGGAGCCGCGGAAGCGCATCCGCGCGAAGGCGTAGGCCGCCAGCGAGCAGAGCACGAGGTTCGATGCGACGGCGGCCGCCGAGACGATCGCCGAGTTGAGGAACCAGCGCGGGAAGAGCCCGTTGGAGAGGACGTAGTCGTAGCCGGTCAGGTGCAGCGCGTCGGGGATGATCGTCGGCGGGAACTGGTTGATCTGCGCGTTGCTCATGAACGAGGTCAGGAACAGCCAGATCAGCGGCGCCGCGAACAGCAGCGCCAGCGGCGCCAGCACGAGATGCCAGGGGCTGAACGGCAGGCGGCGGAGCGTCATGCGACCGCCCTCCGGCGCCGCAGCGCCCGCACCGCCAGCTGCGTGCCGCCGAGCGCGAAGATCGCCAGCGCCAGCACGTACGCCGCGGCCGAGCCGTAGCCGGCGTGGAAGAACTGGAACGCCTGCTCGTAGACGTAGTAGACGACGACGGTCGTGGCGCCGAGCGGGCCGCCGCGCGAGGTCGCGTAGACGAGGTCGAACAGCTGCAACGCCTGGAAGGTCTGCCACACGAGCAGGAAGATCGTCACCGGCCGCAGCGATGGCAGCACGATCTTGCGCAGCGTCGCCCAGCGCCGCGCGCCGTCGATCGAGGCCGCTTCGAGCAGCTCTCTGGGGATGTCCTGGAGCGCGGCGAGGAAGACGATCACGCAGAAGCCGAGCCCGCCCCAGAGGCCGATCCCGACGAGCACGTAGAGCGCCTGCCCGGGATCCTGCAGGAAGCCCTGTCTGGCGATCCCGACGCCGTCGAGCGCCGCGTTGGCGAGCCCGTACTGCGGGTCGAGGATGAAGCTGAACAGCACCCCCTGCGCCGCCGCCGACATGATGAAGGGGACGAAGACGAGCGTCCGGTAGACGCCGATGAAGCGGATTCTGCGGTTCAGCATCAGCGCGATCGCGAGCCCGCCGATGACGCTCAGCGGCACGAACAGCGCCGTGTAGACCAACGTGTGCTGGACGGCGTCGCCGAAGGTCGGGTCTCTCAACAGCGCGCGGTAGTTGTCGAGGCCGATCCACTCGGCCGGGGTGACGAGGTCAGATCTCTGCAGCGACAGCAGGAAGGCCCACGCCATCGGCAGGAAGTTGAAGCCGAGGATCAGCAGCGTCGAGGGCAGGATGAACAGCCACGCGCTCGGGTGCTCGCCGAAGACGCGCCGGCGCCACGAGGGCGCCGGCGCGGCCGCTGCACGGCGAGCCGGGGGTGCGACAGGTGCGGCGGCGGCCATCGGTCAGCCTCCCGCCCCGGCTCCCGCGAGCAGCGCGTCGCTTCTCTGCGCGGCGGCCTCCAGCGCCTCCTGCGCGTCGGCACGGCCGAGCAGGACCGCGACCACTGCCTCCCCGACGTTCTTGGAGATCTCCGGGTAGACCTGCAGGGACGGGCGCGCGCGAGCGGTGTCGAGCGCGGCCGCGAAGACGTCGGTGCCGGGTATCTGCGCCGCCAGCCTTCTGTACTGCGGCGAGGCGGCGGTGCTGGCGCGCAGCGGCAGCGTCTGCAGCGCTCTGACGAGCGCGAGGTCCTGTCTTCTGGCGGTCAGCCACTGGACGAACTCCTGCGCCGCTCTGGCGCGCTCGTCGCCGTTGTCGAACAGCACCCAGTTGTCCGATCCGGAGATCGTCGTGTGGTCGCCGTCGAAGCCGGGCAGGCGCTGCGTGCCGTAGTCGACTCTCGCGTCGATCACGTCGGGCAGGATCCACGGGCCGGCCTCGACCATCGCCAGCTTGCCGCCCTGGAACAGTCTGATCGCGCGCTCGCCGTTGGGATCGGAGTCGACGAAGATCGACTTGTCCTCGGTCGCCATCTCGCCGACCAGCTCCAGCGCCGCGACGCCCTCGGGCGAGTCGAACGCGACCGTTCTACCGTCGGGCGAGAGGATCTCGCCGCCCTGCTGCCACAGCATCGGCCACAGCCGCCAGGTCGTGTCCTCGCCGCCGGCGCCGGGCCACGAGAAGCCGAACTGGCCCTTGTCCTCGTCGGTCAGCCGCTTCGCGGTCGCGCGGAAGTCGTCCCACGTCCAATCGGCGTCGGGGTACGGCTCGCCGGCGGCGTCGAACAGTCTCTTGTCGTAGATGATCCCGAGGTTGTCGGCGAGCGCCGGCACGGCGCGCACTCTGCCCTCGACGGTCGCCGCCTCGCGCTCGCCCGCGAAGAAGTCGTCCCACTGCCAGGCGGGGTCTCTGACCGCCTCGGTCAGGTCCTGGACCTTGTCCGAGCGCGCGATGTTCGCGAGGTCGGAGCCGAACACGTAGGCGACGTCGGGATAGGCGCCGCCGGCAAGGCCGGCGGTCAGCTTCGTCAGCATCTCGTCGGCCAGCACGCCGCCCGAGTTGGCGTCGACCTTCACGTCCGGGTGGGACGCGTTGAACTCGTCCACGAGCGTGTCGTATGCGTCTTTCATGATGTCGTTCTGGCCGTGCCAGAAGGTCACCTCGACGGGGCCGCCGTCGGCCCCGCTGCCCCCGTCGTCGTCGCTGCTTCCGCAGCCGGCGAAGGCGAGCAGCGCGGTCGCCGCCACGGCGATCAGCAGTCGTCTCATCGAATCCACCTCTCTCCAGCGCTTTGTCAGCGTCCGAGCAGCTCGCCGCCGTCGACGACGAGGTCCTGCAACGTGATGTGGCCGCTCTCGGGCGAGAGCAGGAAGGCGATCGCGTCAGCGACGTCGCCCGGCGTCGCGACGCGCCCGTCGGGGATGCGCGGCCGGAACGCCTCCGGGCTGCCGTCGGCCATCCGCTGCACGGCGGCGTGGTCGCCGGCGACCGTCCGCATCATCGGCGTGTCGGTCAGCCCGGGCGAGACCGTGTTGACGCGCACGCCGGCGGCGGCGTTCTCCATCCCGAGCACGCGCAGCGCCTGCACGATCGCGGCCTTCGAGGCGCAGTAGGCGACCTGCCGCATGCGCGGCATCGTCGCCGCGATCGAGGCGACGCCGACGATCGCGCCGCCGCCGGCGGCCGCCATCCGCCGCGCGTACGCCTGCGCGACGAAGTAGGCGCCGTGCAGGTTGACGTCGACGATCTGCGCGAACTGCGCGCGCGTCACCTCCAGCGTCGGCGTCGGGAAGAAGGTGCCGGCGACGACCGCGACTCGCAGCGCGTCGGCGCTCGCCGCCACGAGCGCGTCGACCTGCGCGGCGTCGGTCACGTCGACGCGCAGCGCGGTCGCGTCGTGACCGGCGGCGCGCAGCTCGGCGGCGACCTGCTCGACGCCGGCGCCGTCGAGGTCGGCGAGCACGACCCGCTCGCTCCACGCCTCGCGCGCGAGCCGCTGCGCGACGGTCGCGCCGATCCCCTGCGCGGCGCCGACGACGACGGTCGTGCCGGTCCGCACCTCGCGCGCGCTGCGCGCCAGCTCGCCGTTCTCGATCGCGCTCATCGCAGCGCCTCCGGGATCAGGTCGCCGTGCGCGGCGGTCAGCTCGTCGCAGAGCGCCCAGATCTCGTCGAGCGACAGCGTCGCCGCCGCGTTGGGGTCGAGCATCGCGGCGTGGCGGACGTGCTGCTTGTCGCCGTCGATCACCGCGCGCGCCGTCAGCTCGCAGACGTTGAGGAAGGTGCGGTTGAGCGCCGCCAGCTGCACCGGCAGCGCTCCGACGTGAGTCGGCTGCACGCCGCCGCCGTCGACCAGGCACGGCACCTCGACGGCCGCACCGTACGGCAGGTTGTCGATCAGCCCTCTGTTCTCGACCGTGCCGTAGACGACGCGCGGCCGCCCGGTCTCGATCGAGTGGATGATCTCGGGGGCGTACTCGATGCTCGGCTCGCCCGGCAGGTCCTCGCCGGCGGCGAGACGGCGGCGCGTCTCGTGGTACTCGTCGAGGTTCTCCTCGCTCATCGTCACGTAGGCGCCGACCTCGATCCGGTGGCGCTCGATCGCGGCGTCGTCGCGCATCAGCCACGGCAGGTACTCGGCGCTGTGCTCGCTGCTCTCGGTCGGGAAGTAGCCGAGGCGCGAGTACATCTGCATCCGCACTCTGCGCAGCAGCTCCGGGTCGGCGGCGATTCTCGCGTCGAGCAGCGGGTAGAGGTCCTCGCCGTCGCGCTCGAAGCGGAGGATGAACGCCTGGTGGTTGACGCCGGCGCCGCGGAAGGTGACCTCCTCGAACGGCACGCCGACCCACTCGGCCAGCTGGCGCGTCGTGTTCTGCACCGAGTGGCAGAGGCCGATCACGTTCTGCTGCGGCGAGCCGGCGTACGTCGCCCAGCAGAGCGTCGCCATCGGGTTGGTGTAGTTGAGCAGCAGGGCGCCGTCGCTGCTGCCGGCGGCCATGTCGGCCGCGATCCCGTGCATCACCGGGATCGTCCGCAGCGCGCGGAAGATGCCGCCGATCCCGAGCGTGTCGCCGATCGTCTGGCGCAGCCCGTACTTCAACGGGATCTCGTAGTCGGCGACGGTCGCTCTGTGACCGCCGACCTGGACCATGTTGATCACGTAGTCCGCGCCGTAGAGCGCCTCGGCGCGATCGGCGTGCGTCGTGATCCGCGCTCTGGCGCCGGCGTCGCGTGCCGTCCAGCGCGCGACGCCCTCGGCCGTCTCGAGCCGCTCGGGGTCGATGTCGTGCAGCGCGATCGAGACGTCGTGCAGCTCTGGGAAGGACAGGATGTCGCCGAGCAGCATGCGCGTGAAGGTCGCGCTGCCGGCGCCGATGAGGGTGATTCTCGGCATGGGCTCCGTCAGTCGTTCAGTTCACTGTTGTGAACAGTTTTTCTCTCCTCGGAACGCACAGTAACGGCCTGTCAAGCGCTTCGCAAGGTCGCTCGCGTGCTAGCGTGGTTTCGCTTCATGAACACGAGTTCGCAAACGCGAACGAAATCGGAGGGTTGGAGAGATGGCCGGACGGCTGCACGGAAAGGTCGCGATCGTGACGGGCGCGGGCTCGGGGATCGGCCGCGCGACGGCCGTCGCGTACGCCGCCGAGGGCGCCCGCGTCGTGCTCGCCGAGCTCGTGCCGGAGCGCGGCGAGACGGTCGCCGAGCAGATCCGCTGGGGCGGCGGAGAGGCGCTCGTGCTGCCGGTCGACGTGACCGACGGCAGCGCCGTGCAAGCGCTCGTCGCGCGCACCGTCGAGGCGTTCGGCAGCGCCGACGTGCTCGTCCACTCGGCCGCCAACGTGCCGCTCGTCAACGACCACGACGCGCGCCTGACCGAGCTGCCGGACGAGATCTGGGACCGCATCCTCGGCCTCTTCCTGACCGGCACCTTCAACGTCTGCAAGCACGTCGGCCGCCAGATGCTGAGACAGGGCTCCGGCTCGATCGTGCTCGTCTCGACGACCGACGCGCTCGTCGGCGTCGCCGGGCTCGACGCCTACACCGCGGCGAAGGGCGGCGTGACGGCGCTGACGCGCTCCTTCGCCGCCGGGATGGCGCCCGACGGCGTGCGCGTCAACGCGATCTGCCCCAGCTTCGTCTCCAGCGAGCCGCAGCAGGCGTGGCTCGCCGACGCCTCCTCGCATGACACCATCGATCGCTTGCACCTGCTGCCGATCGCCACGCCCGAGGACATCGCGCCGCTCGCCGTCTACCTCGGCGCCGACGAGTCGCGCGTCGTGACCGGCGGCGTCTTCCCGATCGACAGCGGCTACACCGCCTTCAAGGCGAGACTTGACGTGATGGGCGCGATGCGGGTCGAAGGCGAGGTGGGCTGATGGCAGCCACGCGCGAGAACGGCGGCGGCAGCGGCGGCGCGGTCAAGTCGGCCGACCGCGTGCTGACGATCCTCGACCTGCTGGCCGAGCGCGACGCGCTCACCTTCTCGGAGATCGTCAGCGCGCTGGCGCTGCCGAAGTCGTCGGTCCACAACCTGCTGGCGACGATGATCGACCGCGACTACGTCGCCTACGACGCCGCCGCGAAGACCTATGGGCTCGGCATCCGCGTCTGGCAGATCGGCCGCGCGCGGCGCGACGTCGAGCACCTGCGCACGGTGCTGAAGCCGCTGATGGACCAGCTGCGCGAGCAGACCGGCGAGACGGTCCAGCTCGCGCGCCTGGAGGGCGCCGACGCCGTCTACCTGGAGATCAGCGAGTCGCCCCACCCGATGAAGCTCTCCTCGACGCCCGGCGTGCGGCTGCCGGCGCACGCGAGCGGGATCGGCAAGGTGCTGCTCGCCGCGCTCGACCCGGCCGACGCGCGCAACCGCCTGGAGGGGGCGACGCTGCAGGCGTTCACGCCGCACACGCTGACCGACGTCGAGCAGATCGTCGGCGAGCTCGACCGCGTCCGTGTGCGCGGTTACGGCACCGACGACGAGGAGTTCGCGATCGGCTGCCGCTGCGTCGCGATGCCGGTGCTCGACGGCGCCGGCGAGGTCGTCGCCGCGATCTCCGTCTCGACGCCGACGCCGCGCTGGAGCCGCGAGTTCGCCGCCGCGGCGCGCAGATCGCTGGCCGCCGCGACCACCGCCGCGCACGAGCTGCTGACGCGGCGGGGGTAGCTCAGTCGCAACCGCCGAGCAGGTCAGTCGTCAGCATGATGCGCCCGAGCGCCGCCCACGCGGCGCCGTAGTACGACGGCGCGCGCGCCTCCAACGCGTCGGCGCGCGCCAGCAGCCGGTCGCTGGCGCCTGCGTCACCGGCGGCGCGCGCGGCCGCGGCGGCGCCGACCAGCGCGGCCGGGTGG